>NZ_JBFUKT010000406.1:0-506 GCF_056400705.1 Paenisporosarcina sp. P5_A11 | reverse complement strand
TTTTCTTCAACTAATTGGGCAGTTTGGTTAAAAATCATATGAAGTTGAGTGGAAATAAATTTAGGAAAAGGACATAAAGCGTTATTTGGTTCAATTGCAATACATTTTGTCTATCTTGTCGGTATGATGTTAGTCAGTTATATAAAAACAAGAAACTATAAACCAGATATTTCAAGTGCGTGGGATAAAGTTGAGACACTTCAAAGTGTAGTAGTTTTTAGTTAATTCTCCTTTTCTTTACGTCTTCACATTTAAAGGAATAACTGTGATTTGCGGAATTGTTATATTTTCATATAAAAAATTATTGAACTAACGGGGAAGGTTACTTGAAGAAGGAGTTTAAAACAAGAATATAGAAATGCCAGTAAGAGATTAAATTTTTTTAGGGGCTAAAATGAAAAATAAAAACAATTTAAAAACGATAAACTGGGCAATTTTCACAACCATTGTATTGGTGGGTGTTGTTACAGCAGCAATTACGCTATATGACTTAAATAGTACAACAC
>NZ_JBFUKT010000405.1:0-507 GCF_056400705.1 Paenisporosarcina sp. P5_A11 | reverse complement strand
GGGTGAAGTCGTAACAAGGTAGCCGTATCGGAAGGTGCGGCTGGATCACCTCCTTTCTAAGGATAATTACGGAATATAGACCTTGGGTCTATAAGTTGACGTTTTGCGTTCAGTTTTGAAGGTTCATCTTCTATATAATAGAAGACACTTTCAAAACTTGTTCTTTGAAAAYTGGATAAAACGACATTGAAAGCAACAAACATTCAAGTAATTCATTTTTAATAAGTTCAATCTTATTAATAACTGATTTGAGGAATTCAAGACACTTTGTGGCTTGGAAACCGAAACCGGTTAAGTTAATAAGGGCGCACGGTGAATGCCTTGGCACTAGGAGCCGATGAAGGACGGTACTAACACCGATATGCTTCGGGGAGCTGTAAGTAAGCTTTGATCCGGAGATTTCCGAATGGGGAAACCCACTGTTTTTAATCGAGCAGTACGTTTACGTGAATACATAGCGTATCCGTGGCACACCCAGGGAACTGAAACATCTAAGTACCTGGAGGA
>NZ_JBFUKT010000404.1:0-511 GCF_056400705.1 Paenisporosarcina sp. P5_A11 | reverse complement strand
GTGGTGTTCTCGGTCAGGGTGATGGTCAGCAGGTCGCCGACATCGCGTGCGCGCCGGTCCGAATACAGCTGCAGGCCCGGGCCGGCGGCGTAGATCGCACCGGCCGTGGCCTGCGCGGTGGGCGCGATGATCGGGGTGACCGGCGCCATCGCCGGGTAGGGGCGGACATCGCCGGCGATGACGCAGCCGCCGAGCAGGGCGACAACGGCACTGGCCGAGAGCATGCGGAGGGTAGGGCGCAGGTACGACATGGCAGGGTTCCCGGTTCGACCGATCAGACGTTCTGGTTGAGGTAGCCGAGCATCGCGTCGGTGGTGGAGATCGCCTTGGCGTTCATTTCGTAGGCGCGCTGGGTTTCGATCATCGACACCAGCTCTTCCACGACGTTGACGTTGCTGCCTTCCAGCGCGCCCTGCACCACGCTGCCCAGGCCGTTCAGGCCGGGGTTGCCGTTCTGCGCGGGGCCGGAGGCGGTGGTTTCCAGGAACAGGTTTTCACCGCGGGCCTGCAG
>NZ_JBFUKT010000403.1:0-514 GCF_056400705.1 Paenisporosarcina sp. P5_A11 | reverse complement strand
AATCTTATCTAAAACGGTTACAACTATTCATTCAAAATCGAGTGTTTTATTTGTAACAAAACTTACACAAATTTCACGATTTTTTTCTTTGCATTTTGAAAAAAAATTAGTATAGTAAATATGAAAACAATTTTATAAACGATTTATTCACCATAAATCGTGAGGGAAGGCAAATGGTGCGCCACCAGCATTGCGACTGGTTCTAGTGGGTTCGATTCCCACCCCGGAATTTTTTATGTACTACAAAATGAAAAATTTCGAGGGGCTAGAGCCAGACGACTGTCTATATCTGCCCCGTTACGGAGGCGTTATTAATGATAAAAAGAAGAGAATTACAAGAATGCGGCCACTTATTCGAGTATTTATCTCACCCATCTGTCTTCCCTTTCGTACGTCAAAAAGCAACTTCATCAGAAGAATTCTTGTTTATGACGAAACAGCTGATGGAAGAAGAAGAACGCGGAGAGGTTATTTCGCGCACGATTACGGATGATTTCGGAATGCCTATTGGCAA
>NZ_JBFUKT010000402.1:0-527 GCF_056400705.1 Paenisporosarcina sp. P5_A11 | reverse complement strand
AAATATTATAAGCGTTGTTCAACTAACCGTTAGTTGATTAAGACCCAACTTCTAATCAATCTCCCCTATTTTCGTATGCTGAAAAAAAGTAATATCTTATCCAATTTTATGTATTTCTCCATACAGTTGCATATTTCTTCTGATATTTACTATCTTCTTCTGTTGCTATTAAATCAAGGGATACTTGTTTTATTTCAACTTTCTTTAATTCATCATATAAGTTTCTAAAACCTTGGATAATATCGTATCGAATCAAAGTGTGATTTTTTTCCTCTTTACAGTTTCTAAAGCGGTCTGTAAAGTGATTAATTAACAATTCTTGTTGTTCATCTCCAGCTAAACCTACTCTCCAAATGGATTGCAAACTATGTCTTGCAGTGACAAATTTAGGATCTTTCGTTAATTCCCATAATGAGGGGAAATCATTAAGAATTCTTTTCTCTGGGTCACTTATTGCTAAATTAGAAAGAAATTGTGCTGCACGTGATCTTTTATGATTATCTCGATTGCTTAGGTCTTGTAAGAAT
>NZ_JBFUKT010000401.1:0-531 GCF_056400705.1 Paenisporosarcina sp. P5_A11 | reverse complement strand
GTATACAATGGCTGCTGATCGTATGAATGAACGTATCTCTTACCTTTATCAACCGTTTAACCCAGCTATCCTTCGCCTTGTGAAAAACGTTATTGACGCGGCTCATAAGGAAGGGAAATGGACAGGTATGTGTGGTGAAATGGCTGGCGATGAACTGGCTATCCCTATCCTTTTAGGTCTCGGACTAGATGAATTTTCAATGAGTGCTTCTTCAATCTTGAAAGCTCGCACACAAATTAGTAAGCTATCTAAAATGGAAATGGAAAGTCATATTGACGCTATTCTATCCTTGTCTACCTCTGAAGAAGTAGTGTCATATATGAATAAGTTAAGTAGAATGAAAAAATGATATAAACAATAAAAGCATGTAACTTCCTCCATGGAATTACATGCTTTTATTTGTTTGACAGATGCTGAAACTACCCTCCTTTTATTTTTAGATTAATCGTTTTCATGATAAAAAGGATTCTTGGATGATGTTTTTAGTGATATACTTTAGATGTTGTAAAAATATTTTGTAATATTGCAATA
>NZ_JBFUKT010000400.1:0-532 GCF_056400705.1 Paenisporosarcina sp. P5_A11 | reverse complement strand
CTTATCAGGCGTGCGCTCTAACCAGCTGAGCTATAGGCMCACAAAAAATTGGAGCGGGTGAAGAGAATCGAACTCTCATCATCAGCTTGGAAGGCTGAGGTTTTACCACTAAACTACACCCGCATTATGGTGGCTCAGGACGGAATCGAACCGCCGACACAAGGATTTTCAGTCCTTTGCTCTACCGACTGAGCTACTGAGCCACATTCGAATTGTACTAAGCTGCGAATCTCTTTGTCAGCAATATTCGTTCGTTCAGTCACGTACGTAAGTACGCTCCTTCACTTACTCATTTTGCTTCCTCGACCTTCTTTGCTTATTCCAATTCTTAATATTTCATAAAAAATGGCGGTCCCGACKGGAATCGAACCCGCGATCTCCTGCGTGACAGGCAGGCATGTTAACCGCTACACCACGGAACCATTTGGTTGCGGGGGCAGGATTTGAACCTGCGACCTTTGGGTTATGAGCCCAACGAGCTACCGTGCTGCTCCACCCCGCGATAATGTAATATGTACAAACACTATGATAC
>NZ_JBFUKT010000399.1:0-547 GCF_056400705.1 Paenisporosarcina sp. P5_A11 | reverse complement strand
TCGTGAAACAAGAGAATCAAGACGTGATGAAGTTCCTTCTTATCAACAAGAAGCACCAAGAAGAGAACAACAAACTTCACAACATGAAGATACATTAGACATTCCTACGTTCTTACGCAATCGTCAAAAACGTAACTAAAGTATCAAACTAAAGCCCATTTCTTGTAGCGTAATTGCTACTTGAGATGGGCTTTTTTTGTCGTAGATTTTTTTGTGAAATAAACAAGAAATGACATGTTTTGCGGTGGACAAGTGATACCGTATTTGTAGGAGGTGAGAAAATGTATGCTGAAGTTTTGATTTCGATTAATACCCTCATCAACTTTTCATTGCTTTCTTTTTCAAACAAAATGGGTTCATTTCACCAAAAGTCTTGGCGTTTATGGCTAAGTGCTTTTCTAGGTGGATTTTGTATCGTGTTATTTGGTGGGGGGTTTTTGTCTATAGTAGCTACTTTTGTGTTCATGATGACAATTGCATTTGGATTAAATCGTTCAAATTGGCTCTTAGCTGCAGGAAACACTTTAATTGCTGCTTTGTTTGCTGG
>NZ_JBFUKT010000398.1:0-571 GCF_056400705.1 Paenisporosarcina sp. P5_A11 | reverse complement strand
CAAGTAAATCGATAGTATTATTAACGGAATGGAACCCATTTGCTTATTATACAGGAAAAATGTTAAAACAAGACATGTCAATATTACGATAATATGAATAACTCTTCGCATATCTGACAACCTCCCCATTCTTCTTTTTCTATTATACCTAAAACTATTATAAAGGTCGTCAAAAATAATATTTAAAATAAAGATGACTTCTCACATTTCATTATATGGTAAAGTATGACATGATTATGGTCAGTAAATACCTTAAGAAAGGAAAATATATGAATAAAAAACTGAAAATTATAAGTCTTTTAATTATTTTAATTTTAATTGGTTTCCAATACACCATTGTTCTTGATGGTCAGAAATCATTACCTTCTAAAGACTGGAGCCGTTCATTTACGACAAATGTGAGTCCAGGTAACTATGCGACTCTTAAAAGCATTCCATCTAAAACAGGTTATGCCACAAGCCTTCTTGATTTTGACAAAATGGAATTTTTGACTTGTACTGAGGATTTACAGTGTAACCAAGTTTGGTCAAATTCAGAATTGAATCCGTATAAAAACACTTGGAGTGAAGG
>NZ_JBFUKT010000397.1:0-578 GCF_056400705.1 Paenisporosarcina sp. P5_A11 | reverse complement strand
GGGTGAAGTCGTAACAAGGTAGCCGTATCGGAAGGTGCGGCTGGATCACCTCCTTTCTAAGGATAATTACGGAATATAGAYCTYGGGTCTATAAGTTGACGTTTTGCGTTCAGTTTTGAAGGTTCATCTTCTATATAATAGAAGACACTTTCAAAACTTGTTCTTTGAAAACTGGATAAAACGACATTGAAAGCAACAAACATTCAAGTAATTCATTTTTAATAAGTTCAATCTTATTAATAAYTGATTWGAGRGTTTCAAGCTGCAAGTAGTGCTAGGAAACGAGGAAGTGAAGACCRGAGCGTACTTACGTACGTGAGGATCTGAAYGACTGAAGTTGACAACGCAATACGCCGCAGATTGGAAGYCGAAACGGTTAAGTTAATAAGGGCGCACGGTGAATGCCTTGGCACTAGGAGCCGATGAAGGACGGTACTAACACCGATATGCTTCGGGGAGCTGTAAGTAAGCTTTGATCCGGAGATTTCCGAATGGGGAAACCCACTGTTTTTAATCGAGCAGTACGTTTACGTGAATACATAGCGTATCCGTGGCACACCCAGGGAACTGAAACATCT
>NZ_JBFUKT010000396.1:0-590 GCF_056400705.1 Paenisporosarcina sp. P5_A11 | reverse complement strand
GTGATTGATGAAATCACTAAAAAGAAAAATTCTAAAGAAAATTCCGATACTAAAGTGAAACACCGTTATTTTGAAGGTTTTAACGGATTCAGTTTGGAAACTGAGTTTCAGAATATGAAAGAAATCGAGTCTATTCCAGGTGTTATGAATGTACATATTGCTAGAACATTCCATGAAACAATGGCAGCTAGTAAAGAATTGGTACAGGCTCAGAAAGTTTGGGAACAATATGGCTATAAAGGTGAAGGATTAGTTGTCGCGGTCGTAGATTCCGGGATTGATCATTCGCACAAAGATATGAAATTATCTGATGATGCAAAATCGAAAGAAAAATGGACTCAAGATAAAATGGATCAAAAAATGGCAGAAACAAACGTAAACGAAATTTGGTATTCCGATAAAGTCCCGACAGGTTATGATTGGGCAGACAATGATACAAATGTCATCCCTGGATTAAATGGTAGTCCACATGGAACACACGTTGCTGGAACAGTTGGAGCTAACGGGGACGAAGCAACTGGCGGGGTCGCTGGTATTGCGCCAGGTGTTCAACTATTAGCTGAGAAGGTATTTTCTGATAATGGCGGTGG
>NZ_JBFUKT010000395.1:0-606 GCF_056400705.1 Paenisporosarcina sp. P5_A11 | reverse complement strand
GAGCAAGGGATTTGAACCCTTGAGACAGTTTAACCCGCCTACACGAATTCCAATCGTGCTCCTTCGGCCACTCGGACAGCTCCCCAATATGGCTCCGAAGGTAGGACTCGAACCTACGACCAATCGATTAACAGTCGATTGCTCTACCACTGAGCTACTTCGGAATAGTAATTTATTGCCTGGCGACGTCCTACTCTTGCAGGGGGAAACCCCCAACTACCATCGGCGCTGAAGAACTTAACTTCCGTGTTCGGTATGGGAACGGGTGTGACCTCTTCGCAATCATCACCAGACTATTTGTTTTGTAAGACAAGATTTATTATACCAAGTCTGACGAGATTTACAAGTGTTTTTTATTATTTTAAAAAACTATTTCTTGTTCACTCAAAACTGGATAAACGGGCCATTGAAAGTCATTCAAAATTGTGGTTAAGTCCTCGATCGATTAGTATTCGTCAGCTGCACACGTCGCCGCGCTTCCACCTCGAACCTATCTACCTCATCGTCTTTGAGGGATCTTACTTACTTGCGTAATGGGAAATCTCATCTTGAGGGGGGCTTCATGCTTAGATGCTTTCAGCACTTATCCCGGCCACACATAGCTAC
>NZ_JBFUKT010000394.1:0-610 GCF_056400705.1 Paenisporosarcina sp. P5_A11 | reverse complement strand
ATCTTTATACCTTTACCTGTATAGCCTTCTTCATGCAATTTATCAATATTTAAAAATGGGATACTATCAACCTTTGTTTGTTCTTCTTCCTTTATTGGAGGCGGCGGGTCAATTTGTACTTTTTTATCGCTAAAAACAGCTTTAACCGTATCCATTTCCATTAATTTATTAATTTGATTTGCAGGAAGCGACATTGTCACTCCGTTAAATGCATTCTGATAAGTATATTTAATATTAAAATTATCCTTATTAGATCTCTCTTCTTTTCCTATTTTTTCTTGTAAATTCTTTTTAAATTCAGCATGGGACTTTTCTACCTTTTCTTTCGCTTTTTCTAACGAAATGGATTCCCCTTTGGAAGCTTCTACTATTTGAGCTACTTTTGCTGGAAGTTCTTTGAATTCAACAATAACCGTTACTTCTTCTTCACTAGTTAAGTCCACATCATCAGATAATCGCAATCCTGTCTTTAATTCAGTGGAATCTAGGTTTTGCAATGCTGCTCTTTGTTCTGGTGTTAAATTAGCAAGTAAATTTTCAGTATTCGAATAACTAACCGCTTTCGCAGTAGTTGGTACTTGTACAATAGAACCTAAAATAAAACTAGATG
>NZ_JBFUKT010000393.1:0-631 GCF_056400705.1 Paenisporosarcina sp. P5_A11 | reverse complement strand
GTATAAGAGGATTACTACTTCTAACTTAGTCATTATCGATGATGTCATGTATATGACAATCGATCCAAAAGAAGCAAGTCTGTTTTTCCAATTCATTTACGAGCTATATGACAATGTGGCATTCATCCTTACGTCGAATAAAGGACCGAATGAGTGGGGTAAATTCTTAGGAGACCCCACTCTCACCACAGCAATCCTAGATCGACTCCTACATCGTAGTGAAATAATCTCTTTTAGTGAAGAGGATGACAGCTTAAGAATGAAATACCGTAAAACTTTGTTTACCGAAATAAGTGTTCAATCTTAACTGAGGAAAACTGTTCAAAACTAATTGACGAAAACTGTTCATTCTTACTTGACGGTTACAATAATTCTCGTTGCCTGAAAAGAAATAAAAATTATCATAAGTATTATTAACGAAATTCGGTACTTAAATTTAATACTCATTTTTTACTCCCTTTCTAAATACTCTTGTTCAACTAAACTGCCCCGTTAGTTGGATAAGAAAAACGAGCTGCTTAACGCAACTGTTGCTTTGAAATAAGTTTGATCAAATTCACCTGACAAACCAGTATTTTACGATAAATAAAAAGAATCCATTTTGAAAAAAGATTGATCAAAAAGATTGATC
>NZ_JBFUKT010000392.1:0-632 GCF_056400705.1 Paenisporosarcina sp. P5_A11 | reverse complement strand
CTTCTGAACTATCCCGAATATACTTTGTTCCTGGAGGGTATAGAGTACCAACCTCTGTCTCTCCGCTTGTTGTATAAGTATAACTAACAATGGCATCGGAAATATCCGAATAGTCACCTTTGTATTCAAGTACAAAATCTTTTTGTTTTTCTTCTTAATGAGTAGCTGTATCGACGTTACCTGAAATATCTAAAGTTGCCTTCCAATGTTTTTCTTCGCCGTAATATTCATGTTTAACGCTTGCGACCATCTTTGCTATTACATCCCACAAGTTAGTGAACAAGAATAAAACTGTACTGGACTTACGGATGCTTTAGTAAAGCTTGATAAACGTTTTTGCTTTCAATCGGATGTAACACTTAAAGTATTTCGTTACATTCAATTATTTTTTTGAAAGTATGTATAGAAGTTAAATTAGTTGCTAATAATAATAATCAAATGACCATTTTCTTCATTTTTGAATTAATAGTCTTATTAATAGATTTGTCCTTAATTATCAAATAGTAGATACAGTATATAAAATAAAAATATGTAATAGGGTTATTTCTTGAGTTGCAATATGAAAGAGAAAAGAAGAAGGGAGGAAATAACTCTTATGAAAACGTTTATAAACAAATTTGCAGAAGCGATTG
>NZ_JBFUKT010000391.1:0-664 GCF_056400705.1 Paenisporosarcina sp. P5_A11 | reverse complement strand
GATGGAACCCTATTTCAAACAAATTTAATTCTAGAACCTGCCCTAGAAGAAACATTTGATGTACTACGAAAAGAAAATCTATGGGATACAAAAACACCGCTAGAACAATATAGAAAAATTATGGGTGTACCTCTACCAGTTGTATGGGAAACACTTTGTCCAAACCACTCACTAGAAATACGAGAAAAAAGCAATGAGATTTTTCATAAAAAGCTTATAGAACTAATCAAAGCACAAAAAGGTGCTTTATATGTTGATGTGGAGAGAACATTAAATGAGTTAAGTAAAAAGCACCCCTTATTTATTGCTAGCAATGGACAGATAGAATACTTACAAGCAATTGTAGAAACTTATAATTTGGATAGATTTATTCAACATACATACAGTATCCAACTGATGAAATCTGGGCATAAATCAGATTTAGTAAAAATGGTAAAAAAAGAAAAACAACTGGGAGAAGGCTACGTTGTCGGGGACCGTTCTTCAGATATAACTGCTGCCAAGGATAATGATCTTATTGCTATTGGTGTGAACTTTGATTTTGCTCAAGAAGATGAATTAAAACAAGCAGATTTTGTTGTGAATAATTTCAAAGAAATCTTAGAGTTAGTTTGAAAAGGAGTTTTTCTATTCTAGGGGGAAATAAGAATGAAAAGATTAACGG
>NZ_JBFUKT010000390.1:0-672 GCF_056400705.1 Paenisporosarcina sp. P5_A11 | reverse complement strand
GAAGTAATGTTAATGGGGAAAACCTTATTAATGGGAATCCCGGGTTGTGGAGGAGGAATAGCTTATGAAAAAAAACAGTATTATTTTCTTTGAAAGAAATTTTCCAAGTGCAAACATGATTCTTATTAATGATCAGCTCCCGATCCTTATTGATTCTGGTTTTGGGAGTGATGCGAAAGATACAGAGCAATTAATTAAAGAAGTAGGTGTTTCACCAGAAGAATTACACCTTATTGTGAACACGCACTATCATAGTGACCATGTAGGAGGCAATTTTTATCTTCAAAAAAAGTATGGTGTTTCGATTGCTGCTCATAAATGGGATGCCGATTTAATTAATTCTTGTGACCCTGAAGCCTGTAGTGCAGAGTGGTTAGATCAGCCTGTAGAACCTTATCGAGTCGATACAAAGCTCTCAGATAAAGATGAGATTAATACAGGAAGTAGAACCTTGAAAGTCTTGCACACACCAGGACATACGTTAGGACATATTTCTTTATATGAACCTGAAGAAGAGATATTAATTTGTGGGGATCTCTTTCACAAAAATGATATCGGATGGTTAAATATCTTTCGAGAGGGTGTCACATCTATCCAACGATCTATAGAAAGTTTGGATCGGTTGTCCATGCTCCGGATTCAACAGGCATATTCAGGACATGGACCTCAAAT
>NZ_JBFUKT010000389.1:0-695 GCF_056400705.1 Paenisporosarcina sp. P5_A11 | reverse complement strand
GTTGTAAACACCATTGCTTCTACGCTTATAGCTTAGTGGATGTCTTCCACGCTTCGCTTGCGTCGGCGTTACTTCGTTGTCTTCGTACGACTCGTTGTTGCTACACCCTCGCGATTTCTTTAGCGTGAGTATTGTTATTTGATCTAGATTAATTGGTTGCGGGGGCAGGATTTGAACCTGCGACCTTTGGGTTATGAGCCCAACGAGCTACCGTGCTGCTCCACCCCGCGATAATATTATTTGTATAAACACTATGTTACAACGTTTATGTCATTGTGGACATCTGCATCGGCTTCGCCTGCTTSGATGTTAATCGCCATCTTCGTTTGGCGATTTGCTCCACCCTGCGATTTCTTTAGAGTGTTAATAGTGTGAAAAATGGTGGAGGATGACGGGCTCGAACCGCCGACCCTCTGCTTGTAAGGCAGATGCTCTCCCAGCTGAGCTAATCCTCCGTTAAAAAGAATGAAAAGCGGTGTATTTCGTTGTCAACTCACTCATTCCTTCAGTCACGTACTTGAATACGCTCCTTCATTCATTCGATCGTTTCCTAGAACTACTTGCTTTTGATTCTTTTTACATACTGGTTAAAGTTACGTAAAAAGAAATTGGTGACCCCTACGGGATTCGAACCCGTGTTACCGCCGTGAAAGGGCGGTGTCTTAACCGCTTGACCAAGGGGCCATATATTATAG
>NZ_JBFUKT010000388.1:0-696 GCF_056400705.1 Paenisporosarcina sp. P5_A11 | reverse complement strand
TCAAAAGCCTCAACTTAGACACTACATCTTTTCATTATATTATTATTGATTAATTTCCTTTTAAATTAATCTTTTTTTGTACTTTGATTTTCCTTGCCCTTTCCTTGCCCTTTATATAGAAGGAACTTGAAATTAAAAGCCCAACCATTTATGTGGAAGGGCTTTTCCTATGTCATATTCAAGTAAATATCAAGCAATTCCTCCACACGATTACGTAGCCTCACATTTAAATACCTACGCTGCTGTTCATACCCTCCATAAAAGAAAGTGTATTCCGTGCAAGAATCATCTCGATTACCTTTAATGATCTTCATGTTGTTTTTTCTAAGATATAGCTTTGTTTCTTTTAGATCCTTTTGAACAGCTTTTATGGATTGTTCGATGATGTTTATATAGGGTCGACTTAATTTGAAATTCCCGTTCTCAAATACTACCCGATCTCGCTCCAATAAAATAATAATCATTGGTAAATAAATCATGCTTTCAAAATAAGGTGAACTTTCAGCTGGAATGAGCGCCAATTAAATCACCACACTCTCTTTTCGTTCCATGGGGATTAATGCCAGAACGTTATCAATTAAAAATGTACGCTTGGTGTTTCTCAAAAAACAATAAGCTTGAAACGACTTACCATATTTCTTCAAAACTTTAATACGTCTCTTTGTAACTTCTCCACTTTTCGAGATATACATAACC
>NZ_JBFUKT010000387.1:0-723 GCF_056400705.1 Paenisporosarcina sp. P5_A11 | reverse complement strand
CACTATCTGGTGATTGCGATTTGACTTTATAATAGTTAAATAAAAATGCGTTTTCAAAACTAGGATGAAAACTGAGCTTTTTCCTACAATGTTTTAATTTTCTTATTGAACTAAAGCACCCGTTAGTTGAAGAAGAATAATCGATTTTTAAAGAAGTTGTCCATGCAATATACGTGATAATACAAAAATAATAAATCCTAACAAGATTAATTTCCCCTGCTTTAATTTACTTTTCTTTTGATTATTCTTTTTATTTTTCATGTCTATAATTAACATATTAATCAAACTAAAAAACATTATTAAAATCCCTATAAATGCCATTAAATAAAACACGAAATCCTTCATCTTTCGTCCCCTAGCTGACAGAAGTATGGTCCACAATATTCTTCATGAGTAAAAACATATGTCCAGGTAAAATCTGTATCTACTACATAAACATCGTCTATATAACCGTCAATTTCCTTTACAATGTCTTCTGCCTTTAAACTTCTGGCGTTTTCAAGCAATAATCCATTTTCCTTGTCTTGGTAAAAAATATAGCATCCATATTTCCTTACCCTATTAAAGGCATCCCTTGCTTTTTGTTTTTCTAAACAAGAAAGTTTGTTATAGCTAAATACATGCCATAAATGTTGATAAAAATAAATTTTTCTTTTTTGGGATTTGCTAAGGTGCTTTGCAAATGCTTCTTCCCATCGTTTTCGAAGCTCTTCTCTTTTGTTC
>NZ_JBFUKT010000386.1:0-742 GCF_056400705.1 Paenisporosarcina sp. P5_A11 | reverse complement strand
GCTTTGTATTGTATGCCTTTAGCTTTCATTTGATCGAACGGTGAACCTAGTGTTGGACTAGTATGAGAGAAATAGTTGTTCTTGCTCATATCTGCTGATTTTTCACGAGCAGAATTCATTAACAACGCATCAGTAGCAAGTGGTTTTAAACCACTTTTTGCACGTTCTTGATTCGTCAAAGTTAGAACTTGTTGTTCTATGTTTGAAATCGACCCTGGTTGTTGAGTTGCAGGTGGTGCAGTTGGTTTTGCTGGTGCAACTGGTTTTGCTGGTACAGCTGGTTTTGCTGGTACAGCTGGTTTTGCTGGTACAGCTGGTTTTGCTGGTGCAGCTGGTGTAGCTGGTGTAGCTGGTGTAGCTGGTGTAGCTGGTGCAGCTGGTTTATCTGCTGGTAGTTTAAATCCTGCAGCTGATAGTTGTGCATATAGTTTTTCTAGCATTTGTTGGTCTAAGGTTGAATTCAATTCCACCTGTTTTACTTGAATACGTGAAGGCACATTTAAACTATTTTGTGTCTGACACGTGGGTGAAGAAAATGATGCTTCTGCTGTTGTAGCTTGACTTACTGAGAACACCATCGCTCCCATTGTTAAACCTAGTAACATTTTTTTCATTTTTTATTCCCCCTTCTGCCACTTAGTCTATCTTTTGAATCTCTCAATAAAATACCTAATCGTTACCAATACTGCCAATCAAAACGAAAATGTACTATTAATGCAGACTCAAGACATAACTATAACTA
>NZ_JBFUKT010000385.1:0-745 GCF_056400705.1 Paenisporosarcina sp. P5_A11 | reverse complement strand
GTATGAGCCCGCAATTTTGCGAATCTCCGAAATAGACCAGCAACTGGACTCCTTGAAAATTGAAGAGCGTTTACTTCAAAAAAGCAACGAGCAATATGCCAAGTACCGTCAAGCAAAACCTTTACTCGAACAGCAAATACAACTAGAAACAAAGCTTTTTGCAATAAATCAACAATCATTTCCTGCAGAAGGAATTCGACGATATGAAACATTAAAAGTTCGTGTACAAGAGCTTCACATACAAATAGAACAACTTCAACAAGCTATTTTACAAGTTGAGCAACAATCAAATGGCATAGACAATTCTAAAGGATTAAAAGAAATAGATGATTTGTTGTCAAAAGAAACAGAGTGGCATCATTGGAATCTTCGCAAGCAACAGTTATCAAATGAGTTAGAGCAATTGAAACTCGACATAGAACAACAAGCTCGTTTGCTCGGCATTCAGGATGAAAATCATTTTAATCTGGTAATGGCAATGGATGTGTCTCTTCAAAAAGAAGAGTACTTCCAACAAGTCATGCTCCGGTTGCAACAAGCAGAAGAAAGTATTCGTTTTGAGATGCAAAGTCTGGAACGTTTGCAAATTGAAAGTGAAGAAAGTGTAAGGAAACTAAACCAGCTTAAGGCATCAGCACCAAGTGAAGCAGATGAGCAAGAGGTTGGAAAACTACAAAATTCGATTCGGCAATTGGCAGAATTAAAAGCGCGTCAGCAAATTGAGAAAGAGCCAACAACTCAGAAG
>NZ_JBFUKT010000384.1:0-746 GCF_056400705.1 Paenisporosarcina sp. P5_A11 | reverse complement strand
CGTTTAATTTAGGTGTGGAAGCGGGCCAGCTCATGTTCCTATGCCTATTACTTCCCGTCTTGCTATGGCTGCGAAGGTTCCCATGGTATCGTAAAATGATGATCTCAACGTCTTGCCTTATTTTTGTGCTGGCATTTTATTGGTTGATTCAAAGATTGTAATTAGGCCATGTATTGATCAATACGAGAGTTAGCGGTATTTTTGCTAGCTCTTTTTTATTATTGCGTGTCTAACCAAGTCAGGTCCTTATATTGATGAGGCATATGAAAAGAGTACTTAATGTTTTACCTTTGAAGTTACCACTCTCAACTATATAGGAACTCCATGAGCGGCTGAAATTGCATTTCAGCCGCTGCTTTTTTATGCAATAAGTATTCATTCTTTTTTCCTGCAAACCCAAAGGACTTATATGGATTGGGTTGGAGGAGAGTGCCGGATGCAAATCTATTGCAGGATTGCCTGCTGGAAAATAAAGAACGAGCTGTGACCAAGTTACAGCTCGTTCTTTGCTTCTTTAGGTTATGGTGAAGTCAGGTTTGCAGTCTAATGTGACCCGAAAACCTACGCCATTGTTCAGTATAATAAGATTTTGAATGGTCAAATTTACAGTTCTTCATGAATATCCTTTACATTAACTGTCTAAATGGTAACTTATTTGAAGAGTGGAGAGAGTGGGATGAGAAACGAGTTAATTGAGAAATTCATTTTTGAAAATGACAAGAAATTCAGTGATATTAATCTTAATC
>NZ_JBFUKT010000383.1:0-768 GCF_056400705.1 Paenisporosarcina sp. P5_A11 | reverse complement strand
AATAGGAAGAGACCATTCATATTTAGTGGGATTAATTTTGAAAATTTCTTCTTCAATATAAAAAAGCGCTTCTCAATGAGGAGAAACGCTTTTTAAAATTAAATATTATGCTTGTTGATGTGCTTCTTCATTTAGTAGCACTTTTTCAAAATCTTGCTCTGGTTTTTTACGTGTTAAAGTTAACACCACATAAGAGATTAAGAATAACGCACCAGTAACGAAGAATACCGAAGAAATACCAATATAGCCACTGACAATACCACCGAACATTGGGCCTATGATGTTCCCTAAGAAACGGAAGCTCGTGTTATAACCCATCATTTCTCCCTGTATTTCGATAGGTGATTCTCGTCTTATCAAGGCGGTTGTAACAGGAACTAACCCACCAACCGCGATTCCGAATAATAATCGTAAGCCTATTAACTGCCAAAGCTCGGTTACAAAAGCTTGTGGAATGATAAATAGGAAAGCAAGTATGAGTAATGCACTTAACACTTTCTCATATCCAATAGAATCACCTAGCTGTCCCCATTTTCTCGCAAACAATAAGTTTCCAACACCAGCTGCACTAAATGTAATACCGGCAAGCAAAGCGACTTGAGAAGAGTCGGTTAAATTAGAAACATAGAGAGAGAGCAGTGGTTGAATACTAAAGTTCCCAATTTGAATCAAAGCGGTAATAATCATCACATGAAATACGAGTCTGTGGTGAATAATTCCTGATAAAACCGTTTTCCGAGAATACACATGTGCATTCGGGGCAGGTAT
>NZ_JBFUKT010000382.1:0-770 GCF_056400705.1 Paenisporosarcina sp. P5_A11 | reverse complement strand
GTATTAACAGTTCAATAATCGGTCAATTTCTTGAAAAAAAGAATGGAATTAAAGAAGATAAAAAATCTTTTCTTGATGGTGATTTAGATAAAGATAATTAAAGGCCTTGTTCAACTAAGTATATTTTTCTTAACTTTATTGGTTAGTGTGATTTTCTTTTTTCTATTTGCTGTTGTTTTTGATGGCGGTGATTATGCCGAAAGCGATTTATATTTTCGGTACGATAATCGTTATACTTTTATCAATTTTGATTTCACTCATGTACAATTTAATAAATTTATTAAAAAGGAAACTTTAGGTCGACTTTTCACTAACGGGTGCGATTCTTCAATAAAGAAGGATCGCTTTTTCTTATTCAAGTAACGTAAGCAGGTTAGTTAAACAAGGGGATATGTATTATGATTAAAGAAATGGAATCAAGGAGGTTACAGTGATTTGTCACATCCGTAAAAACTATTTGAAGGTACTCCTTTATGGGAGTCTATTAAAAAAGGAATAAGTGACCTTGTAGAAAATRATGACATTGAAGRGACAACACATAGTTGGCTACCTTTGTAAGTTAATAAAATAAATGAATCGGTAACGAAAAATAAATAAACAGTCTTTGTTTAACTAACGGGTACATTAGTAAAAAATATCTAAAGGTGATCTAATAATGAATATACAAGTCAGTCTAAAAGATATAATTGAGGAAATGGAAGTACAGTTTGAAGAGTCACGTTCATTACTAAATATTAAAACGGGTGAAATAATGATAGTTACTTCTGAGG
>NZ_JBFUKT010000381.1:0-793 GCF_056400705.1 Paenisporosarcina sp. P5_A11 | reverse complement strand
GTCTTTGGATAAGTTATTTTGATGAAGGTGTGTATGGAAATGGAATATCTTCAGAAGGTTTAGTGCTATTTGATTTTACGGGTAATGTGATTTTTAGATATCACTCTGACTTGACTGATAGACCACCAATAGATGATTGTTACGCTATTTGTAAAGGAAAGGGGTCTTCCATATGGTTATTTCCCTACTCCGACTTTCCTTTGCTACAGATATCTCCTGATTCAAAAACGGTAAATTCTTATAAAGTCCCTAAAAAACTGCACGGTTCAGGTGCTATCTGTATTAGAGGAAAGTATGCTTATTTTTTAGGTGGCTATGATTCAAAGGGTAAGTTGTTTTATTGGGAAATTAGTAAGAAACAACCTCACTTATTGGGTAAGATTGATGGAAAAATTAGAGGCTTAAGTAACGGTCAACATAACCACTTTATTTCTTTTTCCGAAGAAATTGTTAAGTTATTTAGAATAATTAATGATGATGAATACAATTCCACCTTCTTTAACTAACGGGTGCTTTAGTTGAACAACCGGCTGCCTTTACAGGGCAGCATTTATTATTGATTAATGAAGTCGAATACTTACTAATCGGGGTATTATGTCAACCTATGATGTATACGTGATACAATTCATGTGAGCGACGAATCGATGTTTTGCGGGTTTTATAAACTTAAATGTATTGGGTGGTAGAATAATGGCAACATTAGAGGGATTTTATGTCTAGAATTATTGATAAAATAAATTACAATATAAAAAAATCTGATTCCATTATTGATTTTTCTAATTCGGAATGGGAG
>NZ_JBFUKT010000380.1:0-796 GCF_056400705.1 Paenisporosarcina sp. P5_A11 | reverse complement strand
GTAATATCAACAGCGTTCTAAAACTTTGCCAAAATAAAAAAAGCAGATAGAAGCCGAAATAGCATCTTCGGCCGAACATCTACATAAAGAAACCTTCTATTCTGTAGTAAACCAAATCAAAATTACTGTGTGCTTCCAGGTTGCAAGGGAGCGAATGATGCAAATCCGCCGCAGGATAATCTACAAAAAGAGAGGTGGGCGAGTGACGCAGTCACAAGCCCMTCCTCTTTGTTCTCTAGATTATTGTGCAGCAGGTAAAGCGTCAGAAGCGAACTGGAAACCTGTCATCCTCTGTTAATGGAATCAAGGTTTCGGTATGCAGTTGTGATGATATTTCTTAAATTGAATTTTAATAAGATGTTTTGAAAATAAAGGCTCTGTTAAACTATCCTGTTGTCTATCGTACATTTACGCTTGCTACACGTTCCGGAGCCAACAAGAATGAAAACCAAATACTTGTGGGTCTCATTCTTGGGCCCACAGGAAGTGGCGTTTTTAACCTTCGTTCCTTTACATGCTAGGCGCAAATGTACTTTTTTGTTTGTTTGTAATATCAACAGCGTTCTAAAACTTTGCCAAAATAAAAAAAGCAGATAGAAGCCGAAATAGCATCTTCGGCCGAACATCTACATAAAGAAACCTTCTATTCTGTAGTAAACCAAATCAAAATTACTGTGTGCTTCCAGGTTGCAAGGGAGCGAATGATGCAAATCCGCCGCAGGATAGCGAATGATGCAAATCCGCCGCAGGATAATCTACAAAAAGAGAGGTGGGCGAGTGACGCAGTCACAAGCCC
>NZ_JBFUKT010000379.1:0-824 GCF_056400705.1 Paenisporosarcina sp. P5_A11 | reverse complement strand
GAATTGACGCTCTCTCTGTGTTCTAGATTTGGTTGTAATTACATAAAACCTTTTTATTTCCCTTGTTCAATTAGCGCTTTCATATCCGCAGCAATTTCTTCTTTTGGTACGTCTTGATAACCGTCATAGCTCTTTACAGCAATCCCATTTTGATCAACTAAAAAATAGCTTGTGCCATGGATGACTTGATCTGAATTAGGGTCAATTTTTACGAGAGTTTTAAATGAATCTCGTGCAAACTGTTCCATATACTCTGGGTCATATCCCGTTAGTAATTCCCACTTAGATTCGTCAGCTGGGTTAAACTTCGCTAAATATTCAGCCATAATTTCGGGCGTATCCACTTTTGGATCCACACTAAATGCGACGATTTTATAATCCTCTACTCCTGATTTTATCAATTCATCTTGCACCTTGGTCATATTCATCGTCATTGGCGGACATACCGTTTCACAATTGGTGAAAATAAATGTGGCCAACCACACAGTCCCTTTTAAATTTTCTAAAGAAACTTTTTCGCCTCTTTGAGATTCATGTGAAAAGGATTCAACTTCCCAGTCAGTCTCTGCTTTAAACTTTGATGAATTACATCCCGATAGGATGATTGCGCTCAACACAATAAGTGTGAACATTTTTTTATATTTCGTCATGGACTCTCCCCACTTTCGCTCCCTTTCATCTTATCGAATGGAATTTACGAATTCAAGGTAGGAGCATCCCTTGTTTCTAACGAATTTGTGTCGTTGTATTATTATTAGTCCATTACATAAAGAAAGACCACCAACTAAGGTGGTCTCAGACTGTAGACAAACTCGATAAAATCG
>NZ_JBFUKT010000378.1:0-835 GCF_056400705.1 Paenisporosarcina sp. P5_A11 | reverse complement strand
GTTTTAATCGTTTTGTATGGAGCGGCGATACCTTTTTACTTTGCTCTGTATCAAGCTTTTAAACTTTTAAGCTATATCGACAAGAATAAAGCTTTCTCGGATTTATCGGTAAAGGCTTTAAAGACCATCAAATACTGTGCAATTACAATCAGTATCTTGTTTGCAGCAGGCATGCCACTCTTTTATCTAATTGGGGATAAAGACGATGCCCCTGGTGTCATAGTACTCGGATTGGTCATTATTTTTGCTTCTATGGTGATTGCAGTCTTCGCGGCTGTTCTTCAAAGGCTTTTACAAGAAGCTATCGATATAAAATCAGAAAATGACTTAATAGTCTGAGGTGAATGACATGGCAATTATAATCAATATTGATGTGATGTTGGCTAAAAGGAAAATGAGTGTTACAGAACTTTCTGAGAGGGTTGGAATAACGATGGCTAATCTTTCTATATTGAAAAACGGAAAGGCAAAAGCGATTCGATTATCAACTTTAGAAGCTATTTGTAAGGCTTTGGATTGTCAGCCTGGGGATATTTTAGAATACAAAAGTGACAGAGACACTCTGGGATAATAAGATTAGAAAACAAATTTATTCAACTAACGGGGGCTAAAGTTGAAGATCATGTGACTGCATAAGCAACTCATTTTCTTATTGAACTAACGGGGCAGGTTAGTTCAATAAGGTAATGGCGCCTTAAAAAGATGTGCGTAATAAACTAACGGGTGCATTACTGGAACTATGGTAATATGCCTTTTCTTCTTCTAGTATGGGTTTTGTTTAGTTGAACATGGGATTTGTCTGTCGTACAGTGAATATTGCTTTTGTTAACAATAT
>NZ_JBFUKT010000377.1:0-838 GCF_056400705.1 Paenisporosarcina sp. P5_A11 | reverse complement strand
AAGCTGGCCAGCTCATGTTCCTTTGCCTATTACTTCCCGTCTTGCTATGGCTACGAAGGTTCCCATGGTATCGTAAAATGATGATCTCAACGTCTTGCCTTATTTTTGTGCTGGCATTTTATTGGTTGATTCAAAGATTGTAATTAGGCCATGTATTGATCAATACGAGAGTTAGCGGTATTTTTGCTAGCTCTTTTTTATTATTGCGTGTCTAACCAAGTCAGGCACAACTAGCTGGTAAAGTCCGGTCGAGGTACGAGCATAGTAACCTCGTAGCTGACAGGCAGCTCGTGAAGAAATCATACTGATCGGGGTTTACAGTATGTGTCGGGGGATTACTGTACAAGAGATGCAGGTCGGCATGAACCGCAATTTGACGGAACAAACCTGGGGACGCAGATTTCAATCCTTACAGGATAGTACGCAAGTGTCTTTGACCCTGGCTCCTATTCGGTTCGTGCGTAAATGGCCCGAGCGTTTCTGGACTGCTGAAGAAGTAGGATTTAACAAGCAAAGGGATGGCGTTCATTCGACACCATCTCTTTTTTATTGGTTACCGAATGAGGTTTGAAATTTCGGGATGTTTATATATAAATCAATCACGGTTGAGGAGGCAGAAGGAAAAAGCCTTTTAAGTGATACGTTTTGAAGAAAGGAAGGTAAATATAGTGGCGGCAGTGGAGAGGGGAAAATGCTGTTATTCTGGGAGATGGTACGTATTTTGGACATGGATTTGCCCAATAATATGGCCTATAAAAGATAGATTTTGTACACTAAGTCAAAATGTTTACATTGGATTTACACTCTATTAATACATTGGATTTACACTCTATTAATA
>NZ_JBFUKT010000376.1:0-843 GCF_056400705.1 Paenisporosarcina sp. P5_A11 | reverse complement strand
TATTGAACTACATGGCGCCCATGGTTATTTAATTAATGAATTCTTATCTCCATTAACGAATAAACGCACGGATGAATATGGTGGCAGCGAAGAGAATCGTTACCGCATGCTACGTGAAATTATTGATGCAGTTCGTACTATTTGGGAAGGTCCATTATTCGTTCGTATTTCTGCTTTCGAATACACTGAAGGTGGATTAACTCCAGAAGGTTTTGTTACGATGACAAAATGGATGAAAGAACAAGACGTAGATTTAGTCGATGTGAGTTCAGGTGCTAATGTCCCTGCTAAGATTGATTCTTACCCAGGGTATCAAGTGAAGTTCTCTGAAACGATTAAACATGATACACCAATCGCCACTGGGGCAGTCGGTATGATCACTTCACCCCTACAAGCAGAAGAAATCTTGAAAAATGACCGTGCAGACTTAATTTTCCTTGCACGAGAATTGCTTCGCGATCCTTACTGGGCTTACCGTGCAGCTAAAGAATTGCGTACAGAAATTAAATCCCCTGTTCAATATGAACGAGGTTGGTTATAAGTCAAATATATATCACAAATAAATCATTAAAAAAAGGACCGTTTTTGTACTGCACCCCGAAAGTTAGACCACCAAATCTAACTTTTGAGGTGTTTTTTTGTGGTCAAATATGATGAAGGATTCAAGCGAAAAGTTGTTCACGCTTATTTTGCTGGTTAAGTTGTATATGAGTCCCTGGCTACTAGTTTTTGAGTTCCAAGTAAAACGAATATAAGAACTTCTCTCAGTGCGTTTCAAGAACTTGGGAAACAGGTATTGGTTACTCAAGAGGCAGATGCGAGTTATCCTGTTCAATTTAAATT
>NZ_JBFUKT010000375.1:0-844 GCF_056400705.1 Paenisporosarcina sp. P5_A11 | reverse complement strand
GCTTAGGAGTTAAACTCATTATTGGATCCCCTTTATCTTCTAAAAAATAGTTTTTGAATAATATTTATTGATTGCTTAAAGACATTTTATTCCTTCAAGATGGACTATCTCCACTGCCTTTATTTTCCCACAAAACCCTTGTTGTGAAACATCGAATAAAGATAATTATTCTTATCAAGATTCATCGGTGTTCATACCCTTATGTAAATTAACCATATCATAATTGTTTCGATGGAGGCAACTTGCCAACTTTGGAAGCATTAAAAGAAACATTTTGTCAAGAGAGCTCGAGAAGCGCTATGTTTAGGGTAAGTTGTTATACTACTTCATATACATAAAAGGAGGAGTTAATTAAATGGCTAAGTTATTTGATGAATATACTATTAAAGATGTAACCTTTAAAAACCGTATCGTTATGGCGCCTATGTGCCAGTATTCAAGCCACAACAAAGATGGTCAAGTAGAAGATTGGCACCGTATCCATTACCCCACTCGAGCAGTCGGCCAAGTGGGATTAATTATTTTGGAAGCAACGGCTGTCCAACCTGAGGGTCGAATATCTTCAGAGGATTTAGGAATATGGAGTGACGATCATACAAAAGGGTTAACAGAACTCGTCAAATTAATGAAACTAAATGGCGCAAAAACTGGGATACAACTTGCCCATGCTGGTAGAAAAGCTACAGTGGATGATGCTATCTTTGCCCCTTCCCCTCTAGCGTTTAACGAGCACTATAAAACCCCAAACGAAATGACAAAAGAAGATATTGCCAATACAGTTAAAGCCTTTAAGGAAGCAACCGTGCGTGTAATTGAAGCTGGATTTGATGTTATTGAACTACAT
>NZ_JBFUKT010000374.1:0-853 GCF_056400705.1 Paenisporosarcina sp. P5_A11 | reverse complement strand
ATGCAATCCAGCGACACATGCACCGACACTTGAAGCATGCAACTCGATATTTTCTTCCCACATTCCATTATCATGTGCTTGCCAGTACTGGAGGCACTCAAGGTATTCGACTAACTTCTGAACGATATCAAGATCTTTGTCATCGCGAATAACCTTTCGACCATTGCTAACACCTTCTCCTACACCCCATAAGAAGGCGCCAATTGCATCATTCTGAGCATGACCCCATTCCTGATTGATTTCCTTTAATTCTGTGGAATACCGAGCGTGAATATATTCAAAAAGATGAACCGGTTTCTGTTCACGATGAATGTCGATTTTCCATTCATACCTTTTGAACAGGTCAAATAAAGCATGGTACGCTTTTTCATAACGCTCAGAACTACTATGCAAAAACGGTAAAACTGTATAGACCACATCTCGTATCCAAACGAAATTATAATCCTGTGAAATACTTGCGGTATAAGCACCATTTGGAAGGCGCATTCGATCTAAAACCTCAATTGCATCATTAATTTTCATATTCAGACACCTCCATAATTTATATCATGACAATTATCGTTAACCAATTATGTTGATTCTAGACAGCATCTATTCATCTCATTAAATAAAAACGTTTTCATTTTAAAATTTATTATATAAGTCCAAACAAAAGGTATATTTGGTAACTAGTTATATTTTATGTAGAAGATTTTTTTTTCGATAAGCAAGCAGCCTCAATTCTCGAAATTGCACAATTATTTGGTGAATTAACTTAAATATAATGGATCGGCAATAGCTTAAACTTGTTAATACTTTTAATAATTCAAGTAAAAGAGTCTAGCAAGTACTACATGTGATATCAGAAAGAAAC
>NZ_JBFUKT010000373.1:0-881 GCF_056400705.1 Paenisporosarcina sp. P5_A11 | reverse complement strand
CATATAACTATTACCGTTTAGCAGCGTTAGAAGAGGCAGGGATCGCAAATGTTTCCCGACTTCCTTATTCAATTAAAGTATTACTTGAGTCCGTTTTACGCCAACACGACGGATATGTCATCAAAGATGACCACGTAGAAAAATTGGCAAACTGGGGTAAAGACGTTGATCCGGAGGCGGAAGTTCCGTTCAAACCATCACGTGTTATCCTTCAAGATTTCACTGGTGTACCAGTAGTAGTAGACTTAGCAGCACTTCGTTCAGCAATGGCTGAAATGGGTGGGGATCCGGATAAAATCAACCCGGCAATACCGGTTGACTTAGTTATTGACCACTCTGTACAAGTAGACAAATACGGTACAGCTGATTCACTTCGTATTAACATGGAATTAGAGTTTGAACGTAATGCAGAGCGTTACCAGTTCCTTAGCTGGGCTCAAAAAGCATATGATAACTACCGTGCTGTACCACCAGCAACAGGTATTGTTCACCAAGTTAACTTAGAGTATTTAGCAAACGTTGTTCATGCAGTTAAAAATGAAGAAGGTACATACGAAACGTATCCAGATACTTTAGTAGGTACTGACTCTCATACAACTATGATTAATGGTATCGGTGTTCTTGGATGGGGCGTTGGAGGGATCGAAGCTGAAGCAGGAATGCTTGGTCAACCTTCATATTTCCCAATTCCTGAAGTTATCGGAGTTAAATTAACTGGTGATCTTCCAAACGGTACAACAGCTACTGACTTAGCACTTAAAGTAACTGAAGTACTTCGTAAAAAAGGTGTAGTAGGTAAATTCGTTGAGTTCTTCGGAGCTGGCGTAACGAAACTTCCACTTGCTGACCGTGCAACAATTGCTAACATGGCTCCTGAGTAC
>NZ_JBFUKT010000372.1:0-917 GCF_056400705.1 Paenisporosarcina sp. P5_A11 | reverse complement strand
TCACTTGTGAGATTATTGTGAATTTCTAATATGACTTCTCCTCCGTTTTGATAGCATTGTGAACTTGCAAAATTTATCTCTTCTGTATTGAAATAACTAGATACAATCGTTAAAAAAGAGACTCCAAGTAATACGATGACTAAAGTCCACAAAATTCCATTAAAGTGTTTATTTTTAATTATAGTAATTTTTAAGAACCCCCTTTACATTTTTATTGAACTAACCTGCCCTGTTAGATCAATAAAGAAATAGAACTGCATAAGTATTCCTTGATCTTCAACTCAAGCACCCGTTAGTTGAATAAGAGAACTGAACGCTTACATAGGTTACTGTCATATATCTTCTTCCGTTCTTATTTTCTTATTTGAGTTTTGAAAATAATATAATCCTGTAATGGACATTAATAAAACGAATAAGAAAGCTACAGCTAGATGCTGATCTAGCATTATTCCGACTACAATCATTGGTAATGAGCCCAAAATAAGAATAATAGGAAAACCCCATAGTTTTAACTTCACTCTAAAGCAACTCCTTCTCTCATTGACATTAATAAATATGCTTCCAATGATTAGTCTAATAATACAATATTAACCTAATTCGTGTTATGAATGAAACACTGTTCAACCAACCAGCCTCTTTAGTGAACAAGAAATTAGATAATCTGTCCGTAAAACCTCGATACAATCACTGACTCGTATTGTATAGGCCATACACAACAGGTTGACATAACACCACGACTAGGAAGTTACCCCACACACGCTCACTTCTTCCTCTTTTCGCCGATCCGTCTTTTATTCATCGAATATACATCGTTGAGTTGACGGGCTTTTGGTTGATTCGCTTTTCCCCTCTAATGAATAAATATCCAATCTGTCTTGGGCTTCAGGCAAATAAAAAAAGACCGTCTCTGACGATCT
>NZ_JBFUKT010000371.1:0-918 GCF_056400705.1 Paenisporosarcina sp. P5_A11 | reverse complement strand
CGAAAGACGATGAACGGCAGATTTCTTCGTCAACCGCAGGTCTTCGAGTCTCGCGTATATTATACGCTCCGAGTCTCTTCCCTTTGGTTCCTCGAACTCTTTGTTCCTCCTCTTTCTCGCATACCTTCGACTCAAAAGAAAAAATGAATACAAAAAAACCAGTATCTTTCGGTACCGGCTTCTTACTTGCCTAGCGACGTCCTACTCTTGCAGGGCGCGCCCCCAAATACCATCGGCGCTAGCTGCGAAAGACGATGAACGGCAGATTTCTTCGTCACCTGCGGGCTTCTTGTTTCTCGCGTATGGAATACGCTCCKAGACTCGCCCCCTTGGTTCCTCGAACTCTTTGTTCCTCCTCTTTCTCACACACCTTCAAATCTATAGAAAATTGAATACAATAAAATCAGTACCAATCAGTACCTCTCGGTACCAGTTTCTCTTTGAAAAGTCCTAGTCCCTYATAAACAAACACAAAAAAGCCGATACCCTTTAACAGGTATCGGCTTTCTAATTGCCTAGCGACGTCCTACTCTTGCAGGGGGAGACCCCCAACTACCATCGGCGCTAAAGAGCTTAACTTCCGTGTTCGGTATGGGAACGGGTGTGACCTCTTTGCCATTATCACTAGACTTATTGAGTGTTTGTTCACTCAAAACTGGATAAACGGGCCATTGAAAGCCATTCAAAATTGTGGTTAAGTCCTCGATCGATTAGTATTCGTCAGCTGCACACGTCGCCGCGCTTCCACCTCGAACCTATCTACCTCATCGTCTTTGAGGGATCTTACTTACTTGCGTAATGGGAAATCTCATCTTGAGGGGGGCTTCATGCTTAGATGCTTTCAGCACTTATCCCGGCCACACATAGCTACCCAGCGATGCTCTTGGCAGCATAGCTACCCAGCGATGCTCTTGGCAG
>NZ_JBFUKT010000370.1:0-924 GCF_056400705.1 Paenisporosarcina sp. P5_A11 | reverse complement strand
TTAAATTACGCAATATTTTTACCAATGTACACATACTTCTTGAATATGCCTGAAATTACAGGTACTGCTTTACGCAATACAATTTTATTAGGTATTCTGCCATTTAATTTAATCAAAGGTCTGTTGCTATCTGCCGTGATCATTTTATTGTTCAAAACAATGAAAACGTGGTTAGATAAACAACGAGCGATTTTCTCATAAATAGAATCATAGTAATTTCAAGCTAATATGAAAAGACCTGAATCGCCAAAAAGCGAATCGGGTCTTTTTGTGTTTCGTAGTTTTAACTAATGAAGAATAGAATTAACTTAGGCAGGTAAGCTCAAAAGTTTAGGAAGTTTTAATTTTTTTAAGCTATGGACTTTCTTAATAGTTTCGTTATCAAACTCTGCTGCATACGCACTCGAATTCAACTCTCCGAAAGCCGTCCCTCTAATAGTAATGATGAAATAAGAATTACACGCGACAAAAGTTTCACAATTTCTCCCTCTTTCATAGGTGAAATAAAAAACATATTTTTACAACTCGACTAATATATCACACTTTTTTATTTTACTAGGAACATTTTGTTGTTTAAATTTTTTTGTGTATAATTCTTTATAACAAATAATACAAAAACATTTACTGGAAGGAATTAAATTATGAGAAAATTAACTGCTATATTTCTTCTTTTACTACTTATATTATTCGGTTGCGCTAAGCAAGGATTTGAATCCTCAGAAGTTATTAAGGACTTTCCAATACCCGTCGGGGCAACTCCTGTAGACAGTGAGGCTAATAATCCAAACGTAATAACATTTCAAAAGTACCGGTATTCTAATAAAAATGAACCACAAGGGATTAGTAAGGAATATTTAACAGCTCTAGAAGAGGAGGGATGGTCTGAATTGAAAGAAGAGCAAGTGGGAGCAACACGTTTTTTTT
>NZ_JBFUKT010000369.1:0-928 GCF_056400705.1 Paenisporosarcina sp. P5_A11 | reverse complement strand
GCTACTCAGGGAATCGATTTTTCTTTCTCTTCCTCCAGGTACTTAGATGTTTCAGTTCCCTGGGTGTGCCACGGATACGCTATGTATTCACGTAAACGTACTGCTCGATTAAAAACAGTGGGTTTCCCCATTCGGAAATCTCCGGATCAAAGCTTACTTACAGCTCCCCGAAGCATATCGGTGTTAGTACCGTCCTTCATCGGCTCCTAGTGCCAAGGCATTCACCGTGCGCCCTTATTAACTTAACCGGTTTCGGCTTCCAATCTGCGRCRTATTGCGTTGTCAACTTCAGTCGTTCAGATCCTCACGTACGTAAGTACGCTCCGGTCTTCACTTCCTCGTTTCCTAGCACTACTTGCAGCTTGAAACCCTCWAATCAGTTATTAATAAGATTGAACTTATTAAAAATGAATTACTTGAATGTTTGTTGCTTTCAATGTCGTTTTATCCAGTTTTCAAAGAACAAAAAACAYTCCATAAGGAGATGTTTGGTGGAGCCTAGCGGGATCGAACCGCTGACCTCCTGCGTGCAAGGCAGGCGCTCTCCCAGCTGAGCTAAGGCCCCTAAGAAGAATGGTGGGCCTAAATGGACTCGAACCATCGACCTCACGCTTATCAGGCGTGCGCTCTAACCAGCTGAGCTATAGGCCCTCTTAGGAAATTCATATAATAAAWATATATGAACCTTCAAAACTGAACGCAAAACGTCAACTTATAGACCCAAGGTCTATATTCCGTAATTATCCTTAGAAAGGAGGTGATCCAGCCGCACCTTCCGATACGGCTACCTTGTTACGACTTCACCCCAATCATCTGTCCCACCTTCGGCGGCTGGCTCCTGTAAAGGTTACCTCACCGACTTCGGGTGTTACAAACTCTCGTGGTGTGACGGGCGGTGTGTACAAGGCCCGGGAACGTATTCACCGTG
>NZ_JBFUKT010000368.1:0-974 GCF_056400705.1 Paenisporosarcina sp. P5_A11 | reverse complement strand
ATATAAAGAGGAGCAACAGTAGATTCTGCAATTTCTTTTGTAAAACGAATGTTTTTTTGTAAGAAATGCTCTTGTTCATTTACTCGTGTTACATCGGGTAATGCAACATCCATTTTCCCAAAGTTAGAAGCTATGTCGCCTTGTAGACCAACTGTGGAAGGAATATATATTTCTACTGCCCCAGCTACCGCGCGCCCTTCAATTTTACGAGCATCAGGATTTTTCGTTGTAACGACGACATTTCCGTTAACCGATTGGGCCTCGATGTCTCTTAAATGACCATCGATATAGATTTTTCCATTGATCGTTTCAGCATCAATTTTATTCCCTTTAGCGTCTTTTATCTGAATCGCGCCATTTGCAGTTTGAATTTCTCCATCTTCGAGTTGAACATCTTTCAGTTCAATCTTGCCATTCGCTGTCTTCACTTTCAGACGATCCACTTCTAAATGTTTTCCGATAAATGAACCATTAAATAATCGAACTGAAATTGAATCGTACAGTTTTGTAGGTACATATAAAACAACATTTACAGACGTTGTTTTTAAATCACTAATAATTCGTAATCGTTGTTGATCAACCACAAATACAAACTTCTCAAGAAATTCTTTCTTTGTATCTTCTTCAGAAGTTGAACGGTAGACCTTCACATGACATTCTGCACGTACTTGCCCATCTTGTGATGGATATATTTCGAATTTACCATTGGCTATATCAACAGAAATCTCTTTAAAATCAACGTTTTCTTTCGTAACAGTGTGGTGAAATTCATTCGGTTCACCAAATGGCATATCGAAATCAAATGATTTCATTTTCCCGACAGTTGTTTGCATAAATTGCATGAAGCGGTCACTGAATTGGGTGAAATCTCGTTTAATATCGTCCATAAAATCTTCTGCTTGAGAGGACGTGGATTTCTTGTTGTGTGTTTCTGAATTCGAGTGTGTTGAATGAGTTTTTGATTCAGACTGACC
>NZ_JBFUKT010000367.1:0-1015 GCF_056400705.1 Paenisporosarcina sp. P5_A11 | reverse complement strand
GTATGATATTAACGTCTGGTATGCCCATCACGAACATTCCAAAACAGCTGTTTTCTCTGAAACAATCCCTTACAAAGAACGCATCAAACTGCATTACCGTGATGAAGACGTCCATGGTGTTGAAGACGTACATGTTCGAGTAATTCAACAACCAAATTGTACAGAAGCCATTATTACCCCAGATGGTGAACTATTTAAAGTAACTGTCGAAAGAGAATTACATGCTGAAGTCGTAGGCGAAACAACAGTAGTTATTCAAATTCAACCGCAAGACGTTGAAKAAGAATGGTCTTTTAAAAATGAAAGTTCATCGTCTACATCAACACTTGACGAATCTAGTTCGTCGTCATCATCATCATCTTCTTAAGCCGGGATAGGAAATCCGGCTTTTTTTTTCTGTTATTTTGTTATAATGGAAGAATCGCTAGTAATCGAAAGAGGTTTTGACATGTCCACCTATACACCTATGATTCAACAATACTTACAAGTAAAATCAGAGTATACAGATGCTTTCTTATTTTTCCGGCTAGGAGATTTCTATGAACTGTTTTTTGAAGATGCTATTCGTGCATCTCAAATTCTTGAAATTACGTTAACCAGCCGTGATGGAGGAAGTAAAGAAAAAATTCCCATGTGTGGAGTGCCTCACCATGCCGCACAAAATTACATAGAGACTCTCATTCAAAAGGGCTATCGCGTGGCAATTTGTGAACAAACAGAAGACCCGAAACAAGCTAAAGGTGTAGTAAGACGGGAAGTTGTTCGTTTAATCACACCGGGTACGATTATTGAAGGTAAGAATATGGATGGAAAAAGTAACAATTTCATTGCTGCTGCCGAAGAAATTGATGAAAATCGATATGCCTATGCCTTTTTAGATTTATCGACTGGCGAAGGTGCCAGCGCAATTGTAACGGGAACAGAAAAAAATCTGATTCAGGAATTACAAACTTTATCGATCAGAGAGCTCGTTGTTCCTGAACAATTATTTGTCCTATTATCGGATTTAGCTGAG
>NZ_JBFUKT010000366.1:0-1033 GCF_056400705.1 Paenisporosarcina sp. P5_A11 | reverse complement strand
CTTGGTAATCATACAAATCACATCTCCATTTTGTTATATATTTTGATTGTTTATTCTCCCTTTAAAAACTATGCAGTTCAATTGAAGAAACTCGAACTTATTATGTTTACCATAAGAATTAGTTAAAACCGTTGTTAAATCAACTTCCTCCCATAGTTGCAACTTGCACATATATTAGATTAATAACACTTGCATAATGCATGTTGTTGCAATTACTTGCATTATGCATTTAATAGATTGTTTATATAGTTGCATATTGCAAGTTTGCGACATATAAAAAGTCATTCCCTAATTAAAGGAAATGACTTTGTCTTTCTTAATCTAAATCTTTATTGAATACTATCTCATCTTCATCTTGAACATCCACTGCATTTGAAATATTAATAGAAGTCCTTAAGAAAAGCTTTACGTTTTCCCCTTCAGATTCCCACCGTTCGTCTGGCACTAATTGAAATGGAACCATCCGTGTCTCTTTTGATTTTACCGATCCAACCATTTCAATTGTATGTTTGGCTACACATTCATTTGTGATATCAAAATCACTATCTTCACGGTGGCCTTCAGTTCTCTTTAATACTTCTAGTTTAATAAACTCAATATCCTGATCGCTTTGACCACCATCAATATAAATCGTGCCAGATAGTGTCTCACCATACGCAATTTCAGGTTGGTCAACAACTGTATCAACTTTCATCGATCCAATCCCAATTGTGGACAAAAATTTCTTAAGCATTATACCTTTTCCTCCCTTTACAACTAAACCATTCTCTACTTACTTTTCACCTTCTAAACGCTCAGGTTCAAAGTGATTGTCAACTATTGTTTCATGTCGGTTATAACGTCTCTTAAACAACGTGTACATATGCGTTACCAACACTTTAAGTAAAGCATATCCCGGAATACCTAAAATTACTCCTGGAACTCCAAATAACGATCCGGCAGTTAATAAAACAAAAATAATCGTAATTGGGTGTATGTGTAATGATTTACCCATAATTTGAGGAGAAATAAACTTCCCTTCCACCAGTTGAAC
>NZ_JBFUKT010000365.1:0-1035 GCF_056400705.1 Paenisporosarcina sp. P5_A11 | reverse complement strand
GATCCAATAATGAGTTTAACTCCTAAGCAACGAATTGAATTACATGGTTTTAATAATTTGACAAAGTCTTTAAGTTTTAATATGTATGATATATGTTACACACGAACTAAAGAAGAACGTGAAGCTTATATTAAATATATTGATGATCAATATAATGCTGAGCGCTTAACAAGCATTTTAACTAAAGTGACTGACATTATCGAAGCTAACATTTTAAATATTGCTAAGCAAGATTATGAGCCACAAGGAGCTAGTGTAACCATCCTAGTTTCAGAAGGTCCAGTTGATGAATCGCCGATGGAATCTTTTCAAGAGTCACCAGGACCTTTTCCAGATGCGGTTGTTGGTCATTTAGATAAGAGTCATATAACTGTCCATACATACCCTGAATATCACCCTGATGAAGGTATTAGTACGTTCCGTGCTGATATTGATATTTCAACGTGTGGAGAAATATCTCCATTAAAAGCGTTAAATTTCTTAATCCATTCATTTGAGACAGATGTCATGGTGATGGATTATCGAGTCCGCGGCTTTACGAGAGATGTTAAGGGGCATAAGTTGTTCATTGATCACGAAATTAATTCTATTCAAAACTATATCCCTGAAGACTTAGAGGAAAATTTTGAAATGATTGATGTAAATGTTTATCAAGAAAATATTTTTCATACAAAATGTAAGCTAAAGAAGTTTGATTTAAATAACTACTTATTTGGCTATACAGAAGACCAGTTATCAGAAGATGAGAAAATTTCCATTACCAAGAAGCTTAAAAAAGAAATGGATGAAATTTTTTACGCGAAAAATATGTCATGAGTATTCTGAGTTGTTTCCTTTAGGAAGGCAATTTTCGAATTCATTACGTACTACAAAAAAAGGACCGATTCTCGAGGGCACTGCAAAACGAATACAGAAATTAGGGGAAAGCGCTAGATTCGCTTTTCCCTTTTTCGTTATAATTAATAAAAAGCTCTGAAAGTGTGTGTTAATCATGTTAAATCAATCAAAACAAACTACTTTATCTTTCCACGCAGA
>NZ_JBFUKT010000364.1:0-1059 GCF_056400705.1 Paenisporosarcina sp. P5_A11 | reverse complement strand
AGAAATTCCTTATATTTTTGAACGATATTATCGAGGAGACAGTAAAAGAAAGAAGAAGCAAGGATTAGGACTTGGGTTACCTTTAAGTCGATTACTTGCTGAAGCTAATAATTGTGAATTGTTCTTAATATCAACCTCACCACTTGAAACTATATTTCGTCTCATGTTACCTATTGAGTAAACTATAATGTGTGATTAATTGCCTACAACATCTTGTTGTTGACAGTAGGAATTTCGTCAATGTATAAAGTATTCGCCATGGCAGGTTCGAAGTCATTTGATGCTATTCTTGCCCGTTTCTCGTCACCTTGTACGTCTACACCAATCACCAATGCAATAGATGGACCGAATATGACTCAATCCATTGTTGCTTTGGTTTAGGTGTTAAAGTATGTCCATGTGTACGGAAACTGAATGGGCATATACGTGACAGGATCTATAGAGCTAGAGATAGGACGAAGTTGATTATAAAGCCCCAGGTTCATTTGTAAGGATTCGAGACTTCTTTCTTCTGAGAGCATTTTATCAAAGACAATTCTTCCCTCCCCTAACAATTTATCATCGTCCGTAAAACCTCGATTCAATTACGCAACTGGCATAACGCATACACAGTAGGTGACAAAATCCCCGGATTAGGAAGTATTCAACTTCATTGCTCAATAAAAAGCTAATAAATAAACTCAGTTTATTTCATATCAATCACTCTTAACTGAAAATCCTTGGTAAACTCCACATTTACCCATTCATTCGCATTAGAAATATCGATTGTTTCTGTTTTATGTGCATTCGTTCCATCGAGATTTTCACCATATGATATAGCTAATTCACTCTTTGTATTAGACTCTGCACTTGGTGAAATATCAAACCAAGTTATATCTCCCTTTTTAAAAGGGCTATTATCTGCATGTATAACATTTTCACTAACCACTTCTTTTCCATCCACATACTTAATTAATGTCATATGCTTAATATCAAGAGAGTTACTCATTTCAATTGAAATTCCATATCCTTGCTGTTCTGCTGATTTTGCTGGAGTTGAACACCCTGCCAGTATAACGA
>NZ_JBFUKT010000363.1:0-1088 GCF_056400705.1 Paenisporosarcina sp. P5_A11 | reverse complement strand
GCATAGGGCRACGATTTCTGCTCGTATTTATTTATTTACTTTTGAGCCTCATCATACTTAAATTCCCACTTTAAAGTCATTGGTTCATAGAACTTTTTAACATCTTCACCGTGACGAGATAAATCAGGTTCGCCTGATTTGAAAAGTTAATTCATAATTTCCGGGTTCTGGTAATAAAACATTAGAGGCATAATGTGGGTCACCTGCTACCATTTGAAACAATTGCCCTTTTTCTACATCCTCATTTGTATCAAGATTATGTATCTTATAGTCAATTGTTAGATATGGAATTGCTCTCTTTCCCCCGCCTGCCATGAAACACGTTTATTCGAGATACACACGTAACACTACTAAGAGTATAGAAATATTATTATTTTTCCTTAAAGCTTCGATACCATGTTTTCCTCCTATAATTCAATATAATAAGTACAAAAAATATCATAACACAATTGATAATGATTTTCATTGTCAATTAATGTGTAAAAAAACCTCTTACTACAGAGGTAACATAGTCCCTGTTAAAGTAGAAAGAGATGTTGGTTTATACAATTCTAGTTGGGGTATCCCCAACATTTTGACATGAAACCCATACAAATACATTTATTGGAAACAAAAAGTCTGTTTTCCCAAAGTTAAGGAGAAAATAGACTTAATTTGTCTTCTTCAGTTGTATTAAAACTTACGTATTGTAATATCCATCTGTAATTCAACATCTTTATTGTCAATTCGCAATTAAAGAAGGATGATTTAAAAACCAATTTTTCACACTGCGATCTTCTATAAAAAAGTGCCGAAGCACTTTTTTCTCAATAACACAAATTAGATTTAAGCATCAATATTGAAGAACGGAAGAATATCGTCAAATAGCATAAGAGTAATTTCGTTATCAGTAGTTGTTGTAAACTCTACCTTGCCGATTTCCCCATCCTGATTTGGTACATTAAAGAATCGATAATTGTGTAAATGAATATCGAAGGCATGACATTACAAATATCATTAACTACCATAAAGTAGTTCAACAAAAAAATCGTATCTGCTTAGTTTGAAACCTCTACGAATAGAGATTAAGCTATTCACTAATCATCTTG
>NZ_JBFUKT010000362.1:0-1106 GCF_056400705.1 Paenisporosarcina sp. P5_A11 | reverse complement strand
TTTTTGTTTCGAGAAAAATGTGGAATTAGGAGAAAATTGGATAGTTGCGACGATAATAAGAGAAGTTGCGACGATAATCTAAAAAGTTGCGACAATACCACATAAAAGCGCAACAGAAGATCTGGATTTGACTTAAAACCTCTAGTGTTCTTTTGAAATAAATCCAAATATTATGTTTCTACTACAACTTCATGCACTCTAACTCCGTTCCACTAAATCCTTTTCACTTCTAAAGAAACTTTGTTACAATAACAATGAATCATCATTCATTTTATTATTTTAATCAAAGGGGCTCACAATTATGCGTGCAGATTATATTCAAGATCCACAACAATGGGCAAGCGGATTCCATTTTTCAGTTCCTGTTCAAGTTCGTTTTAGTGACACGGATATGTATGGTCATTTGAACAATACATATAATTTTTCTTATTTTGAGTTTGCGAGAATTGAGTATTTTAAACACATCGGTTTAATGAACGATTGGCTTGATCCGAAAGGGCTTACTATCCCAGTTGTTGCAGATCTCCAATGTGATTATGTGAAGCAAGTTTTCTTTGATGAAAAGCTTCAAATTCATGTAAAGGCTGCATCTATTGGCAATTCGTCGGTCGACATTCATTACCATGCGACTAACGAAAAAGGAGACACAGTTTTCACAGGTAGAGGTTCTGTTGTGCAAATTTATAAAGCCACTGGAAAAGGTTCCCCCTGGAAAGAAGAAGAAAAATCGTTATTCCTACCCAAATAGCCGTCACCGCCACTACTCTTCTTACATACGTTACAAGGAAGAGTGGATAGGAGGGGCGTATTTTGTCAGAAAGAGCACATCATCGTTCATTATTAACAGGACGAGAACGAGAGATTTTTCAATTGTTAGTGCGTGATTATTCAACGAAAGATATTTCTATTCAACTAAAGATTAGTGAAAAAACGGTGAGGAATCACATCTCGAATACCATCCAAAAGTTAGGCGTATCAGGTAGATCACAAGCAATCTTAGAACTTTTACGACTGGGCGAACTAGCACTCGACTGAGTAGGTCTTGCCAATTTCCACTAAAGACGTAACAATGAATATACAAGTAAATGTATTCAGGGAGTGGAAGG
>NZ_JBFUKT010000361.1:0-1107 GCF_056400705.1 Paenisporosarcina sp. P5_A11 | reverse complement strand
ATGCTAAATAGTCTGGGATAAAACTTTCATTTTCTTCGTTCCTTATCGTAACAATCGGGATAAACTTTTCTTGTTTAACATCCCGGTATACTTTTGCACTAATTATCTGTGTTTCGTCACCTATTCCGCCTTGCCTGTCGTCAGCTCTTTTCTTATACTTTTCATCACATAGTATTAGTACTTTATTGATAATTTCAGATTTAACCATTTGTTCCATAAACACATATTTATCTTGACCTTCGACTAAATCCCACTTGTCAATAGCTACTTCAACACCATCGTGTACTAGTCGTTTTGCTAAGTCAATTACCCATTGCTGATATTCATCATTAGTCCAACTATATGAAATAAATACTTTTGGGCTTTCTAAAGCTTCTTGTGTCAAATGCAATCCCTCCGTCTAAGTGTACAAATACAATTTATCCATATTATAACATACGATTTTGTTATGTAATCAAACTCCAATTGCTACGAAAGATTCTTAAGACTCTCTAAAGCTATTGAAAGGAGTATTGATTTTCATAGCAACATAAACCTCAAACAATGTTCTTGCATGGTCGTTTTCCACTTCAATCATTTGGACATAATAATTTTCAAACATATATTTTCTAGCTTCTATAGCTGTTAAGTTGTTAAGTTTTGCATATTTGTGCGTTAGGTTTGCTTGTGACTTTTCTAATGCCCTATGGTCATCTCCAAGTCTTTGTGCCATATTTCGAGATCTACCTACATATACTGGATTGTTTTCTTTGTCTGTTATCACATAAACACCAGAAATGGGCAGCTTTGTGCTGAAAATACGATTAACTGCTCCTTTAGTTAAAGAACTAAAGTTGTGTTTTTGATTGCCTATTAAATCTTGAAATAATTTTGGAAATGTTTTAACTATCTCATCAAAAGAATTCATGAAGTCCTCCCCTTATTTACCCAATACTAAATATGCAAGAATATAACCAATATTATCTTCTTCTTTCGAACATGACCATACTTCTTGTACATTAAAATTGTGTATAGTTTCATTTGAAATCATTTATAATAGATCACCCTTCTCTATTACACCTAATATCTAGAAATCAAGAGACATTTTCGACCTTTATATAATTAACT
>NZ_JBFUKT010000360.1:0-1146 GCF_056400705.1 Paenisporosarcina sp. P5_A11 | reverse complement strand
AACTTACAGTCATTTGAAAACAAAAATTGATTTAAATGCAGCTTAAAACTCTATTGAAGAGTTTTATTGAAGAACGATGTAAGAAAGGTAGAGACAACTTAGATTTAAAAGATGCTCTGCGATGACAGCTCTTTTTACGTGGCAGGTTTAATAAAAATAACTATATTAAAAGAACAGATGTAGTTGATAAAATTAGTAATATTAGAGAAATTAAACTGTAAGAATTAGGAGAAGATAAAATTGAATTTATTTCCGAGAAAATTTCCTAACGATGTAGATGAAGATGTGTTAAGAAGGATTTATAAAGATGGTGTTGATTTTTAAAAGCCACAAAATGTTGATTTTTTTGTGGCAGTTCCAGATARAAGTAAATCTTATGATGGGTACTCGGATGGATGGGGAGTAATGGTTGATAAAAATGAATTCTTGGAGGATATTATGACGGCTCTTGAAGAGCTAACAAAAAACAAACCAACGGTAGAATGGAAACAAAGAATGGATGAAGATGACGACCTTTTTACCGATGAAAATATTGCTGCAACTAATGAGGTTCTTAATTCTTACACCAATAGCTTAAAAAAACTTGGAGCTAATATAACAGAGGAAGACATATTGGAATGTGTCAAAGAAGTGGTAATCAAATTTAATGAATTAAATGATAAATACGATTACTTTATCGAAACAATGGAGAGAGAAGAACTGTGTGATTTTATTATTGAAGCTGCACGTATAGCTGGCTTCGAATCAGAAGAAGATATAACTGAAGAATGGAGAGAGTGGTAAATGTAACAGGAGATCGTCAGAGACGGTCTTTTTTATTTGGCTAAAGCCCTAAAGTCAGATTGGATATTTATTCATGAGAGCAAGAAAGCGAATAGAATCGTGAAGAGAGGAAAAAATGAGAACCTGTATATGGGTTGGGTGGAAGGAGCTAACTTCCTAGAGGGAATTGTTTGATAACGCAGCGATGGAATCATTTTTTTGGCATTTTAAGGATGAGGTGGATTTTAGACAGTGTAAGACTTTCGAAGAGCTTCACGGTATGATTAGCGAATATATCGAAGAATATTACATACAGTGTTATCAATATGGTCTCAAAAAAATGACCCCGGAACAATTCCGAGGTCACTTACTAGCTGTCTAGGC
>NZ_JBFUKT010000359.1:0-1147 GCF_056400705.1 Paenisporosarcina sp. P5_A11 | reverse complement strand
ACTTAGGTGTTCGACCATCAAACGATGCTGAAGGAATATTACAAGACGTTCACTGGGCAGGGGGAGCGTTTGGGTACTTCCCGTCATATGCACTTGGTTTCTTGTACGCGTCTCAATTGAAAGCAGCTATGTTAAAACATCTCCCACAATTTGACGAATTATGTGCAAATGGTGATTTAGAGCCGATTAAAAATTGGTTAATGAAGAACGTTCACCGTCATGGTAGTATGAAAAAACCATTAGAAATCCTTACCGAAGCAACAGGAGAAGGATTAAATGCAACTTATTTAGTGGAGTATTTGGAAGAGAAATACGGCCGTATTTATCAATTGGATAAATAAAGAATCGAAGAAATAGTATCGAAAGAAAGAAGCTCTTGCAATTGAGCTTCTTTTTTTCTTGTGTTGAATACATGCGAAAATTCGCATGAATTCAGTAAAAAAGGGTAGATATCTATAGACTCTACTGAAAGTAAAGCAGAAGGAGGAAATCCTATGGCAGGCTATATTTTTGATCTCGATGGAACGATTTATCTAGGAGACAAACTGATTGAAGGTGCTCTCGAGACGTATAATTATTTGATTTCCAATGGCCATATTATTCATTTCACTTTTAGAGAGTGTTTTTAATAGGATTTATTAAATCTGATGGATTGAAATTTCTGCAGCGAAGCTATTATTTAGGTTGTGGGGAGTTTTGTACAACCTGGAGAGCGACTCCGTCAACTTGGGAAACGAATCCGTCAAGTTAGAGCATCAAAACCTTCAACCTGAAACACTTCGCTCCAAATAGCATGGAAGAAATTGAGCATCGTATGACACTCGAAAAGAATGGATAAAATCTCTTAGCATAATAAGAATTAAAAAGAGACAAGAGGAGTGACAATTGTCACTCCTCTTGTCTCTTTTTACAGTCAAACAAAATATTATAAAAAATAAGTAATTTTACAATTATTGTAAAAGTAGTTCAATAGACTCGCTTTTTAAACAGTGAATTATAAAAAACGCAAAAAGAGGTAAGTGAAATGAGTGTTCATTACAAATATGAAAATATTGTTAAATTAACGTGACAAACTTGAAATTTCAGTTAAATATATAATACGAAAATGGAAAATTATTTAATTTTATATAGTTTAAAAGTACCGTGC
>NZ_JBFUKT010000358.1:0-1154 GCF_056400705.1 Paenisporosarcina sp. P5_A11 | reverse complement strand
GCCGCAGCTGAAAACATCGCAATGGGTCAAAAAACGGCGGCAGAAGTCGTTAAAGGATGGATGGAATCACCAGGACATCGCGCTAATATCATGAATGGAAACTACACTCATATTGGTATTGGATACGATGCAAAAGGTAATTACTGGACACAACAATTCATTCAAAAATAAAAATAAAAATTAACGGCCATCTCGCTTTTTAGAGATGGCCGTTTTAGAATGCAGAAAAAATAGTAGATATATGCTGTCTGCCAGTCTAGTGTTCATTGTGGTTATGACAATCCGGTAATGTCATAACCTATTTCAAGATAGAAATTCCACTTCCGGGCTGAATACTACGCGCATCATTAGTGACACAGCCTCTGGATTCGGAAGACATTTACTTCAATACTCAATAAGAAACATACTAAGAATAGTAGTGCAGACCAAGGCATTGGTTAGCACTACTATTTTTTTATATAGTAGAGGTGAAGAATAGGTCGTGGAGCCTTTGGGTCTTGAATCCGAAATAAGAAACCGACCTACTTCACCATCCTTATTTGAATCAGGTTTGAGTATGTTGGATCCATCGAGATCGTGTATAAGAAATGGGAATCGATAAGGCGCAGCAGGTGAAGCATATCCAACATTAATCTTATTAAATAAATACGGAACAAAATCTGGATATAAGGCATCCACCCATTCCTCGGCTTGAATTTCTGAATCAAAAATACGATTATCTTCTTTATAACTTCCATTTATCCATTTAAAATTCTTATTACGCTAACCTGCTTCATACTTTAATAAGATAAGGCCATTACCCTTTGGTTCGGTAATCACCTCTGTTATTTCTATTCAATAAAGTTTATTTTATTTTCCTGACACCAATCAATCGCAATTTGTTTAAAACACTCGTCACGGTATGAATACCATTGATCTTCTATTTCAAAATCTATTATTTTGTCCTTAAACCTTCTAAAGGCACTCTTACCCTTAATGGCCCTTAATAAAGATTCCTGCATCCGTTGATCCCTTACTTTTAAACTGAAGTTTTCCATTATTCCATATTCATTCACTGCATATTTAGTAGGTAACTCTATATAATTTTCAAAGTTTTCAACCACATCAATTGCAGTCATTCTATTTTCTTGTTCCCATTCAGGTAAATGAAATGA
>NZ_JBFUKT010000357.1:0-1173 GCF_056400705.1 Paenisporosarcina sp. P5_A11 | reverse complement strand
CCTCTACTCTTTAAGGGCAACAATATCGCCATAATATGGGCTATTACCGAAAAATAATTCGATATCACCTTTATTTGTTCGTCGTTTACCGTATACTACGTGGAATTCCGTGTGACAAGGCTCGCATAACGTTATTCCGTTGCTTACGTCATCGCGTAAATCAGGATTATCTGCGTAATTATATATGTGGTGAGCGTGCATAATACCGTTTCTGCTGCGGCATTTCGGGTTTTGGCAGCGGAATCCATCGCGTTCTTTGACTGTCATCGCCCATAATCGAGTCGAATCATTACGGTGCATCGGCTTTTTAGCGCCACGCACCCGTTCTTTCTTAACGAAAAACGTATATATTTCCGGATCAGCGTACTTATATAAGTGATATTCAACCGCCTCAGCTACGAATTCTACCTCGGTGCTTCGACGGTTCTGCATCTGACGAGCACCTAATATCGGATACTCGCTCGTTTGCACTTTATTAGACGATGAATCCGACAAATCTTCGCTTAGTATAGCGTCAGCAAGCATTGACAAGTAATTGTCCGAAGGAAATTCGCCTGTATCCTCGTAATAACGCTCAATCATTTCGTTAGTTTCTGATACTGCGTCAGGTGGCGTTAGTTTTTCTTTATACATCTGCTTCGCGGAACGTCTGTACGATATGTCGTAGTCGTGGCGTCTTTTACCGCTAATCATTCGACTTCACCTCTGGTTGTCTATCCACGTAAGCCTTTTCCGCATTAGTCCGGACTCTTCTCGTAGGTGTGCGATGATCCTTTCCATCACTGGCGATAGTTTCCGGTATTCCACTTCCGAGAATCTTGTCGTAGTAGCGTTTTTCCTTATGTTTGCTTTCAATCGGATACTCGGTATTACGTGTTTTCCACGGCGTAACGTCAGTCATTTCATCTCGTAATATAAGCGTCGCCAACCGTTCAAGTGGCGCCGAATCCGGCACTCTGCCGCAATGAGCGAAGTAAGCCTCGACTAATGCGTCGCTCGCTTCTAAACGGCTCTCACGGCTCGTTTTTAGCGCCTTAGCTTGCGTGAATAATTCGTCTATATGGCGGTGCATATCTGCCTTGTATTCGTTCGTAAATGCTATCATCCGTTGTCCTCCGTCTCTAATTCCGACCATATATCGAAATGTCGTTGTATCATGCTAAACGCATAAAC
>NZ_JBFUKT010000356.1:0-1178 GCF_056400705.1 Paenisporosarcina sp. P5_A11 | reverse complement strand
CGACCAGGAAGAACCTGCCATAAAAATTGGGCTATAGGCTTTGATTGTATCCCATTGATTCTCGGCCAACGGTCGCAAAAAGCTACTTTTGACTCCAGAATTTGGAACCATTTTTTATCTAAATCATAGTCAGGTTTGGGATTAGCAAAAACAGCCATACTCGAAACCAATTCGTATAGAGGATGAAATTCTATTTTTATTTCGTAGGTCATTGTTGGTAATCCCCTTAAAAAATGTTTTAGGTAATCAATATAAAATAATACAGAACTGAATTCAAGTTCACCTTTTTACTTGGTTGATAAAATAAAAAGGGCAGCACTCTAAATGAGCACTACCCTTTATCAATATTAGCTTGTAATGATTAATTGATCCCTAGTGCTTGCTTAATAGACTCCATTGTTTTTCCATTGAACTCTTTTACAGCGGTAGGGGTATCTACTATATAATTGTTTTCTTTTAAATAATTAGCCTCAAGTAGCTTGAAATCCTTTGCATCAACCGTTTTATCAAAGTTTAGATCACAATCACGGTTGTTCGTTCCCCAATTTTGTTGAAGCAAAATCACGTCATGAATATCGATCACATGATCTTTATTAATATCCCCTGCATATTCTCTTACTGTTGAGTAGCCAATATTCTCGCCAATATACTTATCCCCGTCTTTTCGACCAACTTCTAATGGCGTGTAAGTAGTAAAATGACCAGGGACATCAATGATGACCGTATATACTTGTTCAGAAATTGGCAGGTTTTTAAAAACAATGTCTCCAGATTTTTGAATTTCCCCATTGTACAATTGACCGTTGGAGTCTTCCAGTTTAGCTTGTGCACCAATGGTTGTGTAGTCAATTGCAAAATTAAAGCCGCCGTTTGCATTTAATAACCCTTGAGCATTGATTTTCGCTGTAGCTGTTGAATAGGCTGAATAGCTTGGTAATAAACCGATTTCGAAATATGGGTTTACCGTTTTACCACTTAGATCTTGATAAGTAGATGAATTGACAAAAAAGAATGTATTATTTACATTTACATATTCATTTGCGTTCGTATCTACTTGAACATCAAATAATGGCAAATCACCAGTTAACCCATCTCCAGGTGCTTTTATATTAATCGTATTCATTTTGCTTCCAGTCCCAGTTGAGGTAGCTGTAAACAGTGTATCAATAGGCAAAGAC
>NZ_JBFUKT010000355.1:0-1233 GCF_056400705.1 Paenisporosarcina sp. P5_A11 | reverse complement strand
ATGGAGAAGGAGGATATCCTAATTTGTTACGTATAAGTTAAAAAAGGCAGTCGATTTAAAAATAAATCGAGCTGCTTTTTTATTTGGTCTGGCTTCAACAATAAAACTTGTGAATAAATATACTTAAAGTAAAGGGGGCTTTAGTTGAACTAGAAATAAGTGTTTTYTAGGTTCGAGGATATATCTAAGTTATTCAATTAAAGCGATTGTTGAACAAGAAGTAAAAGGGCGTACATATTACTCATGTCTAATATGTACAATACCCGTCGGGGCAACTCCTGTAGACAGTGAGGCTRATAATCCAAACGTAATAACATTTCAAAAGTACCGGTATTCTAATAAAAATGAACCACAAGGGATTAGTAAGGAATATTTAACAGCTCTAGAAGAGGAGGGATGGTCTGAATTGAAAGAAGAGCAAGTGGGAGCAACACGTTTTTTTTTCAAATGGCGAGCGAAAAGTAGCAATTGAAGCTCGTCCCGATTCAATTTCAATATATGAATATAAGGAGTAATTTTTTCTTCTATTGTTAWACTTTAAGAAAAGGATAATTACCACTCACTAGTACACTACAGTTATAAATTTTCTCGGTTGGGCCTTTAGTTGAAGAAAAGGCTGTCTTTACAAGACGGCTTTTTCTTATGCCTAGATTTTAATCGTGTACCTATACTTAGTGTCGTATAGGTTCTTGAACTTAGATTGTTGAACGAGTTCTTGAACATTAATAAAAGAGTCAACCCTCACAAAACACTGTAAATATAGTGTGTTCATTAACTCCTGGTTTTCTGAACAAAACCTTATTAAGGGGAAATGATCATCCAGTCCCTTCTTCAACTAACGGCGCAGGTTAGTTGAAGAAGCAGGGATTTTTGGAAGACATTGAATAAGTTAATAAAGTGGATTTAATATTTCAAGACTTAGTTTTGAATGAAAAAATAAGGGGGGAAATAAGATGTTTATTATTTTTACAATCATCGCTGTTGCATAACTGATAACATCTATTTTGTCAACGATTTCTGCAATTATCAGTGGTAAACCCCAACATTACTGGCTTGCCACAATCAGTATATACATATTCAGTATGATTGCGGGTTTTAGCATTGGACAGATTACTGTTGGATTTCATTTGTACTATTAGCTTTGGCTATTGGTTATTCATTCAATTGGATAAAAAACAAATTACATTATACAACTTGGGTTGGTGCTGGATTTTTAGTTGGATTATTAATGGT
>NZ_JBFUKT010000354.1:0-1278 GCF_056400705.1 Paenisporosarcina sp. P5_A11 | reverse complement strand
CGAATGAATTATCGTTGAAATTTGTTGAACTATCGGTTCCATCTAGTTTGATTGCGTTTAAATTGACGCACATCTTTGAATTTTGCCCAATAATCAAATTATTGTTCCCTTGCTCTTTCCATTGGACGAGGCCAGTTTTACCGCTATTACCCATAACCACTATCGTTGTATCAGTTAAGTTCACTCCATTATGCATTTCGATTGATCTAGTTATAACGGTATTACCTGAACTTTGATTCATATTATTCAATTCAAAAAAACCGTCTATATAGAAAATTGAATCTTTTAGTTGATTGGCATTTCCCGCATTTAATACTCCGTTGGGAGGTTTAATATAAATTGGAACATCCTGTCCGTCAAAACCACTGAAATTACAATTCGAGTTCGCTCCTATAGCCGAGCAGTAATTGGTTACCTTTATGATAATTTCACTTTCTGCGGGGATTTCCGACAAAAACTTTTCTAATTCATTGCCAATATATGTACAGGTACCACTTGGATTTGATGTTGCTGGAGTTGTACAGATTCTATTAGTATCGTTTGGTGGTTCGAAAATATCGCTAACTGCGCCATCAGAATAGCTTATGATAGGAGTTTTATTCACTGAGAGAAAATCAGGTGAGCCAATATTCAATTCTGAGCGTATTTTTTTTGACACTTGAGAACCCATAGATCCTTGTACATCAATATTCAGGATGACATCGGAATTTTTCGTTGATTTAACTGCTTCAATTTTAGATATTTTATATTTAAGATTTCTCTCTTCATTGACTTTGCGCTCTGTCAAATTAACTTTCGATGCAAGATTTGCTGTATTTAATTGCGCCATAAACTTACTCGGCTGCAGTTTTTTCGTTTCATCGATTTCGCAATCCAATAATTCAACAAATTTTGAAGCTATTAAATAAGGTTGGCACGCACTATAAAATTGTCCTGTTTTTGAATAACTCCTACCACTATAATGTTCCGCTAAAGAAATATTAAATCTACTCTTAATGTTATCCAACTCCGATTGAACAGTAGGAATAAATTTCTGTGCCTCAAGCTCAACTAGATTCTCTACATTTTTAGTGTAATATTGACTGCCCATTTCCGCTGCGACCACTACCTGATTTGAATTGTCGACCGTCTGTTCTTGTCGGCTATGGTTTAAGGATGTAGAAATGAATATTGTTGAGAGAACTAAAAAAAAGACAACTAAAAGCAGAGTAATTAAAAGTGCATAACCATGACTATTTAAAAGAATTTTCTTCATTCTTGACTCTCCCAACCTAATAA
>NZ_JBFUKT010000353.1:0-1278 GCF_056400705.1 Paenisporosarcina sp. P5_A11 | reverse complement strand
TTTCACCTTGTTTGCCTGTAAGACCTTGAGGCCCAATTTCRCCTKGTAYRCCCKGRACACCTTGAGGCCCARTTTCACCTTKTTTGCCTRTAAGACCTTGAGGCCCARTTTCACCTTGTTTGCCTGTAAGACCTTGAGGCCCAATTTCACCTKGTATACCCTGGACACCTTGAGGCCCAGTTTCACCTTGTTTGCCTATAAGACCTTGAGGCCCAGTTTCACCTTGTTTGCCTGGAAGACCTTGAGGCCCAGTTTCACCTTGTTTGCCTATAAGACCTTGAGGCCCAGTTTCACCTTGTTTGCCTGTAAGACCTTGAGGCCCAATTTCGCCTTGTATCCCCGGAACACCTTGTCGTCCAGTTTCACCTTGTTTGCCCTTAAGACCTTGAGATCCCATTTTACCTTGTATCCCCGGAACACCTTGTCGTCCAGTTTCACCTTGTTTGCCCTTAAGACCTTGAGGCCCAATTTTACCTTGTATGCCCGGAACGCCTTGAGGTCCAGTTTCACCTTGTTTGCCCGTAAGACCTGGAGGCCCAATTTCACCTTGTGTGCCCGGAACACCTTGAGGCCCAGTTTCGCCTTTTACACCCGGAACACCTGGAGGTCCAGTTTCGCCTTTTACACCTGGAACACCTTGAGGACCTCTTTCACCTTGTTTGCCCGTAAGACCTGGAGGCCCCATTTTACCTTGTATGCCCGGAACACCTTGAGGTCCAATTTCGCCTTGTATGCCTGTCAGACCTTGAGGCCCAGTTTCACCTTGAGGYCCAGTTTCACCTTGTATGCCCGGAACACCTTGAGGTCCAATTTCACCTTGTTTGCCTGTAAGACCTTGAGACCCAGTTTCACCTTGTAYGCCCGTAAGACCAGGAGGCCCCATTTTACCTTGTATGCCCGGAATACCTTGAGGTCCAATTTCACCTTGTTTGCCTTTTAGACCTTGAGGCCCCGTTTTACCTTGTATGCCCGTAAGACCTTGTCTCCCAGTTTCACCTTGGATGCCAGGGACACCTTGAGGCCCAGCTTCACCTTTTATGCCCGTAAGACCTTGTGACCGAGTTTCGCAGCATACACCAGGAACACCTTGAGGTCCAGTTTCACCTTGAATGCCCGGAACACCTTGAGGTCCAGTTTTACCTTGAGGCCCAGTTTCGCCCTTTATGCCAGGAACACCTTGAGGCCCAGTTTCGCCCTCTATGCCAGGAACACCTTGAGGCCCAGTTTCGCCCTTTATGCCAGGAACACCTTGAGGCCCAATTTCACCTTGTATGCCCG
>NZ_JBFUKT010000352.1:0-1282 GCF_056400705.1 Paenisporosarcina sp. P5_A11 | reverse complement strand
CTATAACTGCATTCAACAATCAAAAGAAAAAGCAATGTTATATATTTTATCGAGAGGAAAAAAATGCTTTAATGGTTGAGAATGCCAAAGATATAAGTTCAGAAGATATCATAAACAAAATAAAAGGATATGTGGATGTTTATGTAGTTGATGAAAGTTTCACCTGGACATATATCGTTACTCACGAAGACTCATTAGGTCCTTATTTTTATAAATTGAATGGAGAAAATTTCTCCTTGTTCAACTAACGGGTGCTTTAGTTTAAGATCATCGGGTTGATTAGATAGTTCTTTTTCTTATTGAACTAACGGGACAGGTTAGTTTAAGAAGGTTAACTTGCTGCTTGTGAAGAATATGTAAATTAAGGAAATGTAAGAGGAAGGGTGAGTACCTTGAAGAAAACAGTTGGTAGGACACTTGCTTTAACTACACTTTTACTGGGAGGAGCAATCTATTATTTCATAACAGTATCTCTCTACGAACCATCGGAAGATCTATTTGACTTCCCTGTTCCTAAAAATGCTGAATTAGTTCAAGAAAATATTTATGGGAAAAGTTATGATTGGTCACCGACATCTGAAGAAAATGGAATTCCATTTGGATATGAATTAGCCATTAAAGCGAATGGTTGGAAAAAGGGAGAAAGGGATGGTGCTTCAATTTATTATACAAAAGGGACTAATAAAATAGATTTGATATCATCTACGAAACATTTGAACATCCTAAAAGTGAATTGATTTGTAAGTATTGAAGCGTACTTTAGTTGAAGGTCCTCGTTCTGTTTAGGTAGCTTTTTACTTCTTTAACTAACGGGGCAGGTTAGTTGAACAAAAAGGTGAGAATTCATCTCTCTTTTATGTCGAATTTGATTCATATTGTGAAAGATTGAGGAGGGGTTATAATTGGCTAATAAATATTGTCCTATATGTGGAGAGGAAAACGAATGTATGACAGGAAGAGTAGAACACGGTAACTGCTGGTGTGATACAGAAGGCGTTTTTCCTAATGGAATCTTTGAGTTAGTTCCTACAGAGAGTATAAGGAAGAATTGTATATGTAAAAAATGTGTAAATAAATATAGGGACGAAGCGAAAATAAAGAAAAATATGTTGTAAACAATACGAAGAATTTATGCAATATAAGAAAATGTGCTTGTTTAACTAAGAGCTACTTTCGAGTGAATGAACCGAGGCATCAGTTTACTACTGTATGGTAAGGTTTAGCTATTTTTTGAGCTCTTCCTAATTTAATTATAGCATTTAAAAAATGGTTAATATAGACT
>NZ_JBFUKT010000351.1:0-1283 GCF_056400705.1 Paenisporosarcina sp. P5_A11 | reverse complement strand
GTTCTGGCAATACATTTTATCTGCATGAAGAACTGCCAAACATGGCATACAATTGGCCATTAACTGCACAAAAAATGTGCGACCCTTCTAATGATAATGGCGCGGATGGGTTATTAATTATTTCACAATCTGCAAAAGCTGATGCGAAAATGCGTGTCTATAATTCGGATGGTTCAGAAGCCTCCATGTGTGGTAACGGCTTAAGATGTGTAGCACGATATGTCTTAACTAAACTGGGACAATCAAAAGGAACAATAGAAACGATGAAAGCCGTACTTACAGTGCAAAAAGTAGACCCTATGTTTAAGGGCATAGAAACATACGCGGTCGAAATTTCTCCCGTTTCGTTTGACTTAACCTCACTCCCAATGAAATATGGAAATATCAAAACGCTTATGAATGAGGTAATACCCGAATTTGCCACTGATATTCACTTTACTGCTGTGTCAGTTCCAAATCCTCACTTAATTGGTATAGTCCCAATTCAATATATTGAACAATCACAGTTTCAGAAACAGCTTGCTAGTTCTTTTAATAGAGAAAATGATTATTTTCCTGATGGTGTAAATGTCAGTTTTGTTCATCCCGTTGATGAGACAAGTATTTTCGTTAGAACTTTCGAAAGAGGGGTAGGTTTCACTAATGCTTGTGGTACTGCTATGACCGCTTCAGCGTTAGTTTCTGCAATTATTAAACTCATGCCTTTTGGCGAAGTGAAGGTGTACAATCCAGGCGGTTTTGTTAAATGCATTATTGAACAAAGTGATGAGAAAGTTCATTTATCGCTTATTGGGAATGCAACGTTTTTCGCTACATATTCAGGAAAATTATCAGATGATGGTGAATTTTTCTGTAATTCGATTGAGCTCCATGAAACTGAGATTGCAGAATATAAAGAATTAGAAAAACAAGCTCAACAAAGTATTAAAGATGGATGGTCTAGCAACGAGAGGAATTGAAGTTAGATGGAACATTTCTTCACTCAAGCACAATTTGATTTAATATATGAAGATTCTCCAGATTTAGTGTTCTTTTTAATTCAAAAAGAGCACTCATTTGAGTATATTTATATCAATCAAAGTGCAAGACTCATCTTTAAAAAGAGTCCCATTCACTCCGATTTGCATGAGATGCTTTCTTCGACACATGCAAAAGAAATCCATGACCATTACATAAAAGCAATTCAAGATAATAAAGTGGTGATCTTTCACGATTTCTTTTTGTTTTCTGATGTTGAACTAGAAAATGAAACGACGGTAAAACCAATTCACACGGATCAAGCA
>NZ_JBFUKT010000350.1:0-1292 GCF_056400705.1 Paenisporosarcina sp. P5_A11 | reverse complement strand
TTCCGTTGGGGCCTGCTACACAAAATCATTTCAGTTGCTATACTTTTTATTTCTTCTTTTTTAGCTTTGGGTTGGAAACGATTATTTCCTTTTAACGTACCTATTGCAATAATAATAGCTGGTTTTTGTTATGTACTATTTTTCCTTACCTTCACGGTTGGATGGGTCGCTATTCAAGGAATAATTGGTTTTTTTATTGCATTCCTAATTGGGGTAATCTTAATAGTATCTTACTCAGTTTTCAATTTTCTTGAAAGTCGCAAGACCAATAAAATTTAACAGGTTAGAAGTGTATGAAAAGATACTTTATTAACTAAAGGGTGCTTTAGTTGAAGAAAAGGGATACTTCCCAATTGTGGTGTTATGTCAACCAGGGTGCATACGTGATACAATCCAGTTGAGTAAGTGAATCGAGCTTCTACGAACGGATCATCTAGTTACTTGTTCAACTAACGGGGCAGATTAGTTGAACAAGAGGGGGAGTCATAGTCTGATGTATTATTTTTATCTCCCGTAAAACAAGAATTCGTGAAATATTTTTGATCAAACTTTATTGCAAAGCGACAAAAGGCGTTTCGAATGAGCTCATTCGAAACGCCTTTTGTCTACGGTCTGAAAACTTAATTTAGTCTTATTTTTTATCCTAATTTTCTTTGGAGGTTTCACTATATTTTTTAAAATTGTCCAGAATTGCCTGCCAGCCTGCTTTTTGCATTTCAAGGGAATTGGTGGTTTCTGCTTCAAAAGTTTCAATTACCTTAGTGTCGTTTTCTTGGCTAATAAAAGTAATTGTAACTTTTCTTCCATCTTCAATAGTGTAAGAAATAAGCTCGTTTATTCTCACTTCATCATAAACACCACTCAAATCAAATTCAAAGCTACCATCCTTAGCTTCCATTCTTGTAAGAAATCTCCCGCCATCCCTTAAATCATTTTCGGCATTTGGCGCATGCCAGTCTTCAGAAGCAAAACACCACTTTGTTATATGCTGTGGCTCCGTCCAATGTTTCCACACTTCTCCAACCGGTGTMTGAACTGTGGTTTCTACCGTTATTGTTACATTATGACCTGTTTCCATTTTGATTACCCACCTCACTATAATAAAATATATCTTTACTGGGACTGTTGCGTTGATTTTCCTATCTTACAGTTCCAATCACTTTTAGTATACAATAATTGGAACATTTCCATCAAGATGATAGGTTTTCCTTTCTCAATCATGGTGATATATAAAACATAAGTACATTATTTTAACTTCATTGTTCTACATGAAGAATCACCTACAATTGTAA
>NZ_JBFUKT010000349.1:0-1317 GCF_056400705.1 Paenisporosarcina sp. P5_A11 | reverse complement strand
GCTTTATATGGAAGCTGCTGCTATGGCACTTGGAAAAGTGTTTTCATTTGGACCAACTTTCCGTGCAGAAAAATCTAAAACACGTCGTCACTTAATTGAATTTTGGATGATAGAGCCCGAGATGGCTTTTGTTGAGTTTGAAGAAAACTTGGAAGTTCAAGAGCAATTCGTATCTTATGTTGTTCAATCGGTATTAAAAAACTGTAAATTAGAGCTTGAGCGTTTAGATCGCGATGTAACTAAACTTGAGCATATTCAAGCTCCGTTCCCACGTATTTCTTATGATGATGCCATTGTTTTCTTAAATGAAAATGGATTTGATGACATTAAGTGGGGGGATGACTTCGGTTCTCCACATGAAACTGCTATCGCTGAGCATTATGAGAAACCTGTATTTATCACACACTATCCAATCGGTATTAAACCGTTCTATATGCAACCACACCCAGAACGTGATGATGTTGTATTGTGTGCGGATTTAATCGCACCAGAAGGATACGGAGAAATTATCGGTGGATCAGAACGTGTTCATGATTACGATTTATTGAAACAACGTTTAGATGAACATGGTCTGGATGATAAAGCATACGCTTGGTATTTAGAACTTCGTAAACAAGGTTCAGTACCGCATTCAGGATTTGGTTTAGGTCTAGAACGCACAGTAGCATGGATTAGTGGCGCAGAACACGTTCGTGAAGCTATTCCATTCCCACGTCTTTTAAACCGCTTATATCCATAAGCAGCAAGCAATTATATAAATACAAAGGAGAGTTCAGGTATGCATCAGCAAAATCCGGATCGGCTCCGTATGTGGACAGAGCAGGGGAATGTAACCATTTCCCAGCTCTTTTTTCAACATTATAAAAAGTGTGATATACAAGATGACGAAGCTTTACTCATTCTCCATATGTTAGCGTTTATTGACAAAGGAAATCATTTTCCGACGCCGGATGACTTAGTTGAGCGTTCACATTTTACACATGAACAAGTTAGCCGACATATGCAAAGATTATTTCAAAAAGGGTACTTATCAATCCAACAAAGGTATGACGAAAAAGGTGTTCTATTTGAGGCTTTCTCATTCCATTCATTATGGAATCGTATATTAGATCTTTTGTTGACAGAAAAAACGAATGAAAAAGAAATGACTCAAAAAGAAGAAGAAGGCGATATATTCCGGTTATTTGAGCAAGAATTTGGACGCCTGCTTTCTCCGATGGAAAGTGAAACCATTGGTATGTGGATAGATCAAGACCACCAAACACCAGAGCTTATTCGTGCAGCATTGAAAGAAGCAGTACTAGCTCAGAAGATGAG
>NZ_JBFUKT010000348.1:0-1340 GCF_056400705.1 Paenisporosarcina sp. P5_A11 | reverse complement strand
TTTATATAGTTACCGCGTGTTAGGTCCATGGGGTAGCGGATGGTCTACCGATATTATTGCAGGTATCGATAAAGCTGTACAAGATGGAATGGACGTTATTAACTTGTCATTGGGTGTTGCCGTAAACGATCCGTTAATGCCAGAATCCATTGCTATTAATAATGCTACACTTGCTGGTGTGACATGTACAGTAGCAGCAGGTAACTCAGGGCCGGGTGAGAAAACGCTTGGTTCTCCAGGAACAGCCGCATTTGCTATTACAGTTGGAGCAAGCGACTTCCCAGTGGGCATTCCTACAGCATCGGCGACCGTTGGCAATGAAACGTTCAACAACATGAAGCTGTTAGGTAAAGGTTTTCATGATAAGTTAGAAACGTTAGTAAACCAATCATATCCGATCGTCCATGTTGGTTTAGGTGGGGAGAACGATTATAAAGATGCTAATGGTCAACCAATTGACTTAACAGGAAAAGTTGCATTAATTCAGCGTGGTTCGTACACATTTGTCGATAAGGTAGTCAATGCTAAAAAAGCAGGAGCAGTCGCTGTGATTGTGTATAACAATGTTGATGGCGAAATCGACCAGTATCTGGCTAATGAAACCAATTTCATCCCTGCTTTTCGTTTAACGAAGGCGGATGGAGAGCGTTTAAAAGCAGCAGCAGGATCTTCTTCCATCACTTTTAGTAATATTGGTTCAGTTGTGACAGAAGGAAATCATCTAGCGGGCTTCAGCTCAAGAGGACCTGCTACGAAGAACTATGACATCAAACCTGATGTAGTAGCACCTGGTGTATCTGTCTATTCCACTTATCCGGAATACGTTCATAGTCCAGAAGACGGAATCGATTATTCGTCAGCATACGCACGTATTTCTGGAACATCGATGGCATCGCCTCATGTAGCTGGTATGGCTGCTCTTATTTTACAAGCACATCCAGACTACACTCCGTTTGATGTGAAAGCGGCGTTAATGAATACATCAGATAAATTATCTAGCGATTATTCTGTATATGAAATAGGAGCAGGATTAGTCGATGTAAAAGAAGCCGTTCATGCAGATGTATCTGTTAAAGTTATGGACAAGACTCAAAATAAAGATGAAAACGGCAGCCTTGTCACGATTGACGAAGAAACAGGTTCAATTGCTTATGGTACGATTTATAGAAAAGAAAACGATACGAATGAAGACAGTCGAAAAATGGTTATTAAAAATAAAGGAACCGGGCAAAAAGCTTTTGATATCAGTTATGAATATTCGAAGGCTAAAAGTGGGGTTCTTGACGCAGTGTCCAATAAGGTAGAAATGACAACATCTGCTCAGTCGATTACTGTTGAAC
>NZ_JBFUKT010000347.1:0-1347 GCF_056400705.1 Paenisporosarcina sp. P5_A11 | reverse complement strand
CCGTATTCTACGGTAAATAAAAAGAATCCATTTTGAAAAAAGATTGATCAAAATGGATTCTTTTCCAACAGATTTATGTTTCGGTTTTATAAAAAAGTTTAATCATTTTCTACCTGTATTGCTCCACAATCGCGCAATTAATATCGATCTTCAGTTACTGCCCCCTTTATATGTCCTAGTGACAGGGTTCCTACCATAGACCGCAAAGCACCATGATGTCAATGATTCTCCTAATTCGAATGCTCTTCTTTTATGATTTAAATGTAATGAATTATAGTATTTCTATATACCCTTCTGCTCCATTCACCCTGATCCTTTGTCCATCCTTGATCAGCTTCGTAGCATTCTCCACACCTACAACTGCTGGAAGACCGTATTCTCGGGCAATGACAGAACCATGGGTCATCAAACCACCTACTTCCGTAATCAAGCCTTTGATAGATACAAACAGCGGTGTCCAGCTAGGGTCGGTAAAGGCTGTAACCAATATATCTCCCTCTTCTAAATTCGCATTGTCCATATTTAAGATGACACGTGCTCTTCCTTCGATAACTCCGGAAGAAACAGGTAGACCTACAATAGCTTCGGCTGGAAGATTTTCTCGTTTGTACTCACCTACAATGATTTCACCATCAGACGTGATAACACGTGGTGGAGTTAGTTTTTCATATAATTTGTTCTCGTCTTTTCGTTTGCTGATGATCTGGTAATCTAGTTTATTTGTGCGTACGACTTCGTGAAGTTCTTCAAAAGTGAGATAGTATAAATCTTCTTTTTCATGAATAACGTTGGCCTGTACGAGTTGTTCGGCTTCTTTCAGTAAAGCCTGCTTATAAACGAAGTAGCGATTAACCATGCCATATTTTGGATATTCTCGATAACCGATGAAATTCCGGATTAGGTCGATCATTCGTTTTGTTTCTTTGGCTTTTTGTTCACCATCCGGTAATTGCTTCAATCGATCTAATAACTCTTGTTCTTTTTTCAAAGCTTCCTGCCGCCCTTGCTCAAATTTCCGATTGCTAGCATTAGGCTCAAAGTTTTTGATATTACTAAGAATCACGGGGACAAGTGTAGTTGGTTTTTCGCTCCAACGAGTTTTAGTAATATCGATTTCTCCGGTACATCGCATTCCGTATTTGCTGAGATAATCATAGATAGCGTCTTGGGTTTCCTGTCCACCATCAAACTTAACCAGTTCATCCAAAAAGTTATCATCTTTTACATGTTGTAAATAATCAATTACTTCTGGATAAGGACGAATCACATCTGCGACATCCAATAGCGCCAGACCCATTTCCGAAGTAATATTGTTTGGTACAGATTGAGAAAGCGTATCTGCTACGC
>NZ_JBFUKT010000346.1:0-1348 GCF_056400705.1 Paenisporosarcina sp. P5_A11 | reverse complement strand
ATGTTTGACTACTCTTAATCAAATCAGAAACGATTGTCGGATCGTTTTCGATTTGTGCTTTAAAACCCGCAGACGACATACCTTTATTGCTTTTACTGGGACTCAGTTCTTTTTTATCATTTGGTAACGATTTTATAAAATCTCCTCGCTCTATTATGGTCATAAGTGCGTCTCTTATGAGCGGATCGGATTGTCCCAGGGTATCTAATAAAATTTCTCTGCTAACAGGTGAAGCTAGATTATGTGTGATATCAACAAACAACCTTCCACCAGCTTTAAACCTTGGTCCAAAAGATGTTAACTGGAATATAGACATTCCCAATGGTTTCAAGGGGTCGGTCATCATTTGTTGATGACCGACAGATACATAGACGTGATTTTCTTGATCATTCGCTTCAGGGATCGGGTATAAAGTAGTGATTGGCCGACTCTGGACAATATAAAATGTATCATCAACCAAACACCATTCGATATCTTGTGGGCAACCAAAATAAGCTTCGATCTGTCTTCCTGTGCGTGCTAGTTGTAAAATTTGTTGTTCAGTAAGTGTTTGAGTCTTTTGCTGATCGGGATCGATCTGCTGAGTCTCTGTTCCGCCTTCTTTTAGTCCATAGATAGCCAATTTTTTGGTTGCTATCATCTTATTGACGATTTCCTCTTCCTGTACTTTATAACAATCGGCAGATACCAAGCCAGAGACCAGTGCTTCTCCAAGTCCAAAACTGGCCTCGATTGATAGCAGCTTTCGGTTAGAAGTAATCGGATCAGCGGTAAATAAAATCCCTGAAGCCTGTGGGAAAACCATCCTTTGAACGATAACGGATAAATAAACTTGACTGTGGTCAAATCCATTTTGCATACGGTAGATTACCGCTCGATCCGTAAATAGGGAAGCCCAACATTTGCTGATATGCTGCATGATTGCTTCTTTGCCGATGATATTTAAATAGGTGTCTTGTTGACCAGCAAAAGAGGCATGTGGTAAATCTTCAGCAGTCGCACTAGAACGCACTGCATAAGCATGTTCATCACCAAACTGGGAGAGATAGTGAGTAACTGCTTTCACAACATCGGAAGGAATTTCTACTTCCATAATGATTTGTCGAATCTTCCTGCTGATTTCACCAATTTGATCTCGATCTCCTACTTTTAGCATTGTTAGTCGATCCAACAAAGCATGATACGTTTCGTTTTGTTCGATGGCTTTTTGATATCCCACTGTTGTAACACAAAATCCTTCTGGCACTTGTATTCCTTGAATTTTTGATAATTTCCCTAAATTTAACCCTTTTCCGCCAACGAGCAAAAGTTGTGTTTTTTCTATCTCCTGAAAACCGAGAACCAAAGA
>NZ_JBFUKT010000345.1:0-1350 GCF_056400705.1 Paenisporosarcina sp. P5_A11 | reverse complement strand
CCATAATATTATTACCTGCAATCGCGTTAGTCGCAGGTTTTATGCTGTGGCTACAATTTGCACCAGAACCTGTAGAAGAATCCAATGAAAAACCTCCGAAAGTGGAAGAAGCTACGGAAGAGGTTAAACCTCCAGCTAATCATGAAATCGAAACGGAAACACCAGAAAACCCAGAAGGAACTGTAACTGACGAAACTCCAAAATCAACCCCGCCTGAAAAGGATCTTTCGAAACCTCAGCCAGTCGTGGAAGAGGAACGTGTAGAAGAACGTGATCAGGAGGCCATCTTAGCTTCTTTATTGCCGACTGTCTATACAGTGTATACAGATTCACAACAAGGCTCAGGTTTCCTTTATAACGAAAAAGGGGACATTGTGACAAATGCACATGTTGTCGAAGATAATAGTACGGTAACTGTGGTTAATAACACGGGACAAGAATTCGTTGGCAATGTAATTGGTATTTCTGATACGGTTGATGTTGCACTTATTAGAGTTGATGAAATATCTGGAAAACAACCAATGGAGATGGATTTAATGCAATCAACTGTTGGTACAAGCGTTATCGCAATAGGTAGTCCAAATAATAAATCAAATACGGCTACAACAGGGAACGTTACTGCAACAGGAAGAGATTTTAACGAAAACTTTATTTACACAGACTTATACGAAATTGATGCAGGAATTGCTCCAGGGAGTAGCGGCGGGCCACTAATTGATGCGTTAACTGAAAAAGTTATCGGCATTAACTCAATCATTTTGACGGACAATCCAGCTATTGGCTACAGCATCCCAGTCTATTCCGTTTATCAAATGTTAAAAAATTGGGAAGCAAATCCGTTAACGGTAAAAGAACCAGTTAAACCGAATTTAGAAGACGCCTACTTCGACGAAGAGCTATTGACGATCTTCATCGAAGGATACATGTCGTTGTATACCTACGCGCAAAATGAAGTGAACTTTAGTTACTTAGAAGGTTACTTACTACCGGACTCGCAAGTATATAGTACAGAACGTGAAGCAATTAATAGTTTAAAAGACAAAAACTATGTCTTTACAGTTGAAAAATTCCACATCGATGACATTACCATTGAAGAAAAACGTTCACTGGTGACCACGACGATTGAAACAAAAGTAGAACAAAAAGATAAAAAATCTTCAATAATAAAAGAACAAATTCTTTACGAAGTCATCATTGATGAATATGGCGATTATAAGATTCAAGTCATTACAAAAACAAACTTAACGGAAACAGAAGATACAGAAAGCACAAATGAAAAACCTGCTGAACCTGTTGTCGAAGAAGAACCAATAGAAGTACAACCAAGGACAGAAAGTGAAAGTTCAGAAC
>NZ_JBFUKT010000344.1:0-1355 GCF_056400705.1 Paenisporosarcina sp. P5_A11 | reverse complement strand
CTAGTACACCTAAAAGACAGTGAAAAACAGTGAATGCATGACTATATTCCTGACCGAGAAGTAACTGTCTATGCAGGAAATCCTCGGTCTCTTATCTATTAAAGCATTTACCAATGTAAATTACCCTAACCATTATTTATTACATACATAATATATTGCGCATCATCTCCAACACCTTGGAGGAGAGAAGATCCTCTCCTATGTTGCCAAGAAAGACCCAAGAAGTACAATCCCTTTATTGTTGTAACACCTCTTTGGTGTTTGACTTTTCCTTCTGCATTCAATAAACCGGTGATGTGAAGCCAGGAAAAGTCAGTTTTAAAACCCGTTGACCAAATAATATTATCAACTTGAAGATTACTTTGATCATCAAATATAAGATAGTCCATTTCAGCATTCACCACTCTTCCCTTCATAGTAATATCCCAGTCTTTGATGGCTTCTTTTAATTCAAAACCAAAGATGGGATCACCTCTTTGTTGAAGTTTTTTCCCTAGGAAGGAAGAGCTGGTCGCTTTTAATATCCCTAGCTTATCAAACCACCAAAATATGCTTTTTCTTGCCACAACTAACGGCAAAAAAGATAGTTTATGGCCAACAGAAATGTATGTATTCTTCACGGTAGATAGTTCAACAGCAATTTGAGCACCACTGTTCCCTCCACCAACAATCATTACCGTACCTTCTTGTAATTGGGACGGATTTTTGTATTCTGAAGAGTGTATCTGAAAAACCCGTTTACTAATCTTTTCGGCAAAAGGTGGAATGTATTTATTCTGAAATGCTCCTGTAGCCACCACTAAGTTTTTAGAAGTTACAGTTCCCTTATTCGTTACTACGGTAAAGATGCCATTGGTGTTGGTCACTTCTATGACTTCAGTTTCGAATTGAATCGGTAAATTGAAATTCGTAGCATAATCATGTAGATAGATTGCTATGTCATCTTTTGAAGGGAAATCGTGTTTATCCGCGTCTAGGGGTAGACCTGGTAAAGAACTGAACATTCTTGGTGTAAACAGCTTTAACGAATCATATCTGTTTTTCCATGCATTTCCGGCTAGAAGCCCTTTTTCCAAAATGAGAAACTTTTCGTTACCCCGCTGTAAATAGTAGCCCATTGCTAATCCAGCTTGTCCTGCACCGATTACAACCGTATGATACATACTATTTTTCTCCCTCTATAAATACTTAATTATCAAAGGTTTGAGTCGTTTTAATGAGTTTCAAAAAATTTTCCGTCTAATGTTGGACTAATTAAAACTTATGATTGAACATCTATTTTTAATCATTTTTTCTCCATTGCTTAGAATATAAGACAAGCATACTGATTGTGATTAAAGTGAACGCTGTAAGAG
>NZ_JBFUKT010000343.1:0-1393 GCF_056400705.1 Paenisporosarcina sp. P5_A11 | reverse complement strand
CTTTCATCCACAATGGCAAAAAAGGTATATCGATATATTAAGTAATATGTTTAATAACTTTCTTCCAAACAATCATGTACAGGTATTAATAACTTCACATTCACCTTTTGTAGTTTCTGACTTACCGCATTATAATCTAATTTTATTAAAGAAGGAAAATACAGATTCTTTGAACAGTATAGAAGGTTTAGAGCTAGAAAGAACATTTGGAGGTAATATACAAGATCTATTTTCAAATGCATTTTTTATTCAGGGTGGGTTAACGGGTGAATTCTCGAAAAATGTAATTAATAATGCGATTAATGAGATACTAATCGATTCAGAAAATGCTTATAAGAAACAAAATGAATATAAAAGGTTATTTGATTTAATAGGGGAACCATTAGTTAGAAATAAATGCATAGAAATATTGAATGAGTCTGTACAAAAACATGGGTTTATCTCTAAGAATCTTGAGGAAGAAATTATAGAGTTAAAAGAGAGATTAAAATATTTGGAGAGTTATATATGAAGAAAATACAGTTTTCGGAAACACTTTCAAATTGTCATTTAGAGTATTGTAAACCAATTAATAAATCTAATGGAAAATATAGAAGTACAAGCGTTTTTGGTAAGATAGGAAAATATCAGGAAGAAAATTACCCAGAAAGTATTAACATCGGCACAAAATATCTTAATATAGAACTAGAATTTGAAACACGCAAATTAATGGCAAATTATCTATATCAAAACTTTGATAATATAATTCTATCTAAACCGGAAAAATTAATTCAACTTGAGGAAGACTTTTATTTGCTATTATATGATAAAGAATCTAAAATCCATAATTTGGGTAATCTTATTGATTCTAAATATATTAAAGGTTTTTTAAATAAGTTTATAAAGTATATATTTAATTATGATAATTTTTCGAAAAAGACATATGAAGATTTGTGGAGTCCTTATGATTTTATACAACATCTTAATCAAAGTATTTGCCCATATTGTAATGCTCAGTTTACTTTTACAGTGAAAAGAGATTTAGAAAGTGAGACTCAAAACTTTTCGATTCGCCCTCATTTAGATCATTTCTTTGCTCAGAGTATACATCCAATGTTAGCTTTATCAGTATATAATCTGATACCTTCTTGTTACACTTGTAACTCAAGTTTAAAGAGAGACTATAATTGTCTATTAGAAGATCAAATTCATCCATATATAGATGATTTGGACGAAATGGGATACTTTAGTAGAGCTTTTAAAGTACCACTTATTAATGAAGGTGTTGAGGTTCTTGATTTTTACAGTACGATTGTAGGGAGAGGGACTGACTATGATATAAAGCTAGAGTCAAATGATATTAAATCTGAGAAAAAAATAAAAGGTTATAATGAATTATTTAAAATTGAAGGAA
>NZ_JBFUKT010000342.1:0-1406 GCF_056400705.1 Paenisporosarcina sp. P5_A11 | reverse complement strand
ATTGGCCATTACAAAAGAAGTGTCCACTCAAAAAGAAATTGAAGAAAAATATTTATTCATGCAATCGTTACTTAACATGACAGTGGATCCAACCATTTTGGTTACACGAGATGGGAAAATATTTGATATGAATCCAAAATTTGAAGAGATTTTTGGTTTCGAATTAAAAAAGTGGCGGGGGAAGCATTATTTAAACTTACCTATCGTTCCACTGAAAGAAAGGAAACAAGTTGAAGCTCATTTTGAAACCAATTTAGCAGGCACTGGAAAATCTTCGGTACTCGTAAAACGAATGAAATCGACTGGTGTAGAAGGAACATTCCTAGTCAGTTATTCTCCTATTAGAAAGCATGGAGAGATTGAAGCTATGTATATCTTGCTTCAGGAAGTTACTGATGAAGTGGAGCTTAAAGAAAGCCTGCGTAATACAAGACACATATTGGAAAGTTATAAACGTGCTATTAGCAAGGCAGCCATGGTACTAATGACTGATCGCAAAGGCATCATTGTGTATGCTAATGATTTATTTGAAGAAATTACTGGTTTTATGAATCAAGAGATGATGGGTCAACATATTAGCTCGTTACAAGTCGACCGTTACAACAATTTTAATTTGAAGCGTATGTGGAAAGACATGATGAAAGATAAAATATGGCGCGGTGAGCTTCGAAATCGAGCGAGCAATGGTACGTTTTACTGGGGAGATACAACGATTATTCCCCTTTACAATGAATTACAAGACGTTGGAAATGTGCTCATTATTCAATTTGATATTACTGAAAAAAAGAATATGATGATCAATCTGCAATCGATTGAACAGACATTTAACTTAATAACTCAAAATACCAATGACTTAATTGCAATAACGGATGATTGTGGATGTATTTTATATACGTCCCCATCCCATGAAAGAATACTTGGCTTTACAAATGAGGAAATAGGAAATATTCAGTTTAGCGATATGCTTACTAAAGAGTATCGTGATTTTTGGAAATCAGATGTTTCAAAACGAGTCAATGAAAAAGAAGAGATTCGATTAGAGTTACAATATTGCCGAAAAAATAAAGAGAAGATTTGGACTGAAACGTCTATAATGGCCGTAAAAGATCGTGAACGACCTGGACAACTTCAGCATGTTATTGTTTCTAGAGAAGTAACGGAACGCAAAAAATTAGAACAACATCTAAACTTTATGGCCTATCACGATAGTTTAACGAATTTGCCAAATCGAAGTTATTTATTAAAAGAGTTTCCTCAATATGTTTCACATGCACAGTCAACTGATTCAACAATAGGTATTCTTTTTCTCGATGGAGACGATTTCAAATCGGTTAATGATACATTTGGTCATGATATTGGAGACGAATTTATTCGCATGTTTGGAAAAGCCCTTTTAGCTTGTGTAC
>NZ_JBFUKT010000341.1:0-1446 GCF_056400705.1 Paenisporosarcina sp. P5_A11 | reverse complement strand
CCTAATATCAGCATTAAAATCAATGTTAAAATAAAAGCGTAAAAACCTTTTGTATTCTTCAATTTATCTACACCTCTTTTTATTTTATTGTGTTGAATTTAAATACTTTTGGTTTTATTTATTAATTAATTTATAATTCAGATAATTTAATCGATATTTTCACATCCTTTTTTATAGACTGAACGTGGCAACCCAATAAATAAAAAGAATTACAAGCCGTTCATRTCAAATATATTTCAAAGTGTATTCAATCTTTGTAATGTTACTATCCTCGTTATAATTGAGTAGAGTAGAAAAATCTTCCTACTTATTTCATATGGTGAAATTTTTGTTATATATACTAAATTATTAATTAAACCTCGATATATCCCAATTCTTGTGAAATCGATTGTGCTGTATTTATTACACTTTGAATTATCATGGAGCGATTCCTTCCTTGCATATAGGAAACAGGTCCAACTAAATTAACTGCAGCTATAGTTTTACCTGAATACGATAAAATAGGTGCAGCAATACCGTACGTACCTGTCGAATTCTCATTATTACTAACTGAATATCCAACTTTACGCACCATTTCTAAATCTCTCTCTAATTTATTAATATCAGTAATGGTATTTGGCGCTTGCATTAAAAACCCTCGGCTAATAGTTTCTTGAAGATAATTCGAATTATAAGATAGCAACACTTTTCCTGTACTTGTCGAATAAGCAGGTTTCCTTGAACCAATATAAGTGTGTATTGGTGATGCCTCTTGTGACGATACCTTCAATACAAAAACAACTTCACCTTTGTCAAACATCCCAATATGAGCTGTTCCTACAAATCTATGAATTAATTCTTTTACTAATGGTATGGCCTTATCATAAATATCCTGTTGAAACATTACGTTATTATTCCACTCTAATAATTTCCATCCTAATCGATATCTTCTATTTTGATCTCTAATTAAGACTCCCTCATTACAAAGTGTAGTAACTAAGTGATGTGTTGTTCCAGGATTCATACCAAGCTTTTTAGCAATTTCTGTATTTCCTAAAACAGGCTCTTCACTTGTGAAACAACTTATAATACTACAAGCTTTTTTAACAGATTCTATCACGATGAAATCCCCTCTTCCGCAGAATATTCAATCACAAACTGTCAATCTAAACCTAACTCCACCGGTTGTAAGCGCTTCCAAAAGTTACTGAAATATAAATTTTTTTTAATTGATTCGATGTCATATCCTGCATTTTAAAGAAATTGAAAAATCAGTAAATTAAAAGAAAGATATTTTCACAATACTTCACTTAATGGCAGTATTCAAGCTTACAATTTCATAATGTGAAATTACTTTTTTTCTTTCAAATTATTTTTGACATTTTAATCAAAAAAAATAAGGTTAATATCACATCTCTTATTTAGGCTGTGTTAAATAAAAGATGTGATATTAGGATCAAACAAAAG
>NZ_JBFUKT010000340.1:0-1473 GCF_056400705.1 Paenisporosarcina sp. P5_A11 | reverse complement strand
GAATCTGGAACGTCTTTAAACTTCACCGTTTTGCCTGATCCTAGCTCCACACCCATTGCTTCGATCATCGTTTTTACGTACTCTCCTCGAGTAACTTCATGACTAGAAGCGAGTGCTCCTTGCATCCCACTAAATCCACTAACAGCTAGTGACATTGCCAATGCTGAAGCAGAAACTTTTTTCCACATTTGCATGCATTTCTCTCCCTTTAATTCAAAATAATGTAACAATTAAATTATATCAAATTTCGAATGTCGAAATATTAAGCCATTGTAACTGTTTTATTAAGATTCTCTATAAGTTTTGGTTACTAGATTACTATAGTGTCGGGTACTTTCAACTCTTGTCGGAACTCTGGAAAAATGCAAAAGAAACTTGCCATTGTATAAGACAAGTTCCTTTTATTAATTTAACTGATTAAATTAAATTCCATTGTATTGATTCACTTCACCTGTATTGACATTAAAGATGTATTTATCTTTACCATTTACCAAAAAGAGATCAATCCCAAAACGGGGTTCTTTCCCTATATGTTTAATGGTACGCACTTCTTCTCTCCAAAATGTAGGAATTGCATATCTCAAATATTTCAGCGACTCTTCAATCGTTAGACCGATTGGATCTTCTGTAAATGAACGTGCTGTATACGATTTGATTTTCCAAGATTCACCGCTTCGAACTAATTCGATAATCGCGCGATGTCCTGAACGAAAACCATTATCTGGAACAATTGCATCCATTTTTAATAATGAGTTTGTTTGTGAAAGTATTTCATATGGCAATTTAAATTGATAATTTGGGATAACATTTGGTACATCACATGCATAACAAGATCTTTCATAACCCGCTAGTGCAAATTTAAGATAAGGTTCAGTTGCAAGCTGTGCCATGTCAGCTGAGATATCCGAAGCTTTCTGTTTTGGGTGATACTGTGCTAAACCTTGAATCACTACATTTTGTGTCTTATTAATTATTTCATTAATTGTATTCATCACTTCAACATCATTATAAGCTGAACTTGGAACTTTTTTATAGGCACGATTCATGAATGCAGACATTTCACCACGAGTTAATTGTTTATTAGGTGCGAATGATGTTTTCGTCACACCAGCAGTTACCCCATTGCGGTACATGGCATCAACATAAGGCGCCCAACGTTCATTAACATCCGTAAATGGCACGGTTGCATTGGTATTGATCGTATATTCAAATGCACCTGCAAGAATGCGTGACATTTGAGAACGAGTTAATTTTTCTTCAGGACGGAAGGTCCCGTCTTTGTATCCACTAACAATTCCACGTGATGCAACTGTGTTGATTGCATCATAATATGAACTTGTTGGACTAACGTCAGGAAATCCTTTAGTCGATTCAGTTTCCATCCCGAGTAGCTTATACAGCATCAGCGCTGCATCCCCACGTGTGACTATAACTGAAGGATTGATTCTCAGTCCCGCGGCTATATATTCTACT
>NZ_JBFUKT010000339.1:0-1478 GCF_056400705.1 Paenisporosarcina sp. P5_A11 | reverse complement strand
GACTAATCGTAAGAAAAAAGAGCGTCACAGAGTAACCGGATCTGTTTTGAGGTCCAAGTAAGCAATTACTAAAAAGAGTCCTGATTATTTTATGAATCGGACTCTTTATTTTTGTATATGTCTAAGCATTTTCTGCTTAAAAAATGATTGCGGTTTATAATTCCTTTTCGGTTGTGTTTTAATGTTTTGTGCACCTAAACAGAACCTGTTAATCACAGCACAGTAATTTCTTCAACAAAAGTCCCCCTCAAGTGTTTTTTAAAAAATTATCACTCTTTCCTGTAAGTGAAGGCGAAAAGAACTAATTCTCATCCGAAAATGAAAGCAACTGAACGTCTCTGCGGGTGGCACAGGAACAGCGGCTGTGAGACAAGCGCTAGTACCCACATTCATGATTACATGGCTTTCCTGTCCTCGATTTCCCAATGTTTCAAAGAAGGGAACGGATCATATGCCCATTCAATCCGGCCATTGAATTTATACATTCCATAGTGAAGGTGCGGTGGGAACTTGCCTGAAGTCCCTTTCTTCCCATACCCGGAACTTCCAACATAGCCGATGATCATCCCAGGCTCCACAATATGGCCTTCCTTGACGCCTTTATTGAAATGCGACAAATGGGCGAAGTAATGGTACGTATTATGGATATCACGGATTCCGATACGCCAACCGCCGAAGTCATTCCAGSCCATTACCTCAATCACGCCATATGTTGTAGATCGRACCGGGACACCATAGGARGCATACAAATCCGTACCTTCATGCATTCGGCGTCCGCCCCAGCCGCGGCTGGAACCCCATGTACTGCGGTAGCTGTAATCATTTCCGACAGGAAGGGGAAAGGCATGTTGATCCAGGTCTAACGTTTCAAAATATTTGTAAATCTGTGAAATTACCATGATCTGCCTAACAGCTTCATCGAGAACGTAATAATCTTTAAGTGCCTTCTTGAAATCATTTTCGGAATGTCCATATTTAATCAAGTAGTTGGACAGCGTGAGCATTAAGTCGTCATTATTCTCCAAGTCTGCCTTGCCATCGCCACTTCCGTCCATTCCATTCCCACCGAAAAATGAGATGGCAGAGGAAAGCTTATCGTTCTTAATCGGGTTCAAGTCACCCACCCAAAATGCATCTGAAAACTGAATGGCAATTGGACCTTCCCTTATTGTTAGATCGTTACGAACCTGCTGGATATTTCGCTCGTACTTGTCAACGGCCGCCAAATAGTACCACGGCACAGAAGGATTTGAATATTGTTGGTAATAACCCATACGCTGGTTCAAAAGTTGTTCTTTGGATTGTTCGCTTTCAGCTGTAGCAAGCGACGAAAAAGCGAAAAAACTCAGCACCAAAAAAATCGGATATCGAAGACTCTGGAACAAAAATAAAACCCTCCTTTTAGCATCACATTCCATAGTTTCTCCATTTCATTTATTTTCATGATTCATTTAGTTGACATGAAAAAATTGCCACCT
>NZ_JBFUKT010000338.1:0-1520 GCF_056400705.1 Paenisporosarcina sp. P5_A11 | reverse complement strand
CTTTGAAAAATGACCCAAAAAATAGCGATAGGGTTTTCCTTATCGCTGTTTTGCCATATTAAAAAGTTCAACAAAAATGCGTTAATCCTTCAAGGATCAAAGCGCCCGTTAGATGAACAAGATTAACGGTATTGTTCTCTAAAAGACATTTTAAAGTTAGGTTTTAAAGTTAATTCTATTCTTCCCCTTTAATTCTATAAGAAAAGCTGCCATGAAGGCATCCTCCTAGGTATGATTCTCTTTCTTCCTCACTAAATTGAGGTGCGTTTTTCATAAGAGATGCCTATAAATTCATCTCAAACAATATCCCTATTTGTTCTTCCATGACATGAGGTGGATAAGGCATTCCATTCCTAAACCACCACTCCACTGTCCCTTCCAAAAAATTCAAGAATAACATCTTCGCTTAAACCACGATTTTTTCCTTCTGTTATATTCCATTCATTCTTGATATCTTCGATGACAAACTCAAGAAACCGGCTACGAAAGAAAGGGGCTCCTTTACTAGCTAACATCGCCGAAAAGAATAAATAATGACTTTTAAAATATCCGAACCAGCTCACGCACCCATCTGAATTAGTTTCAGATTCCGATTCGCACATTTCACGTAGTTCGTTAATATGTTCTTCAATGAGCTTATCCAGAGATCGAATTTAACCAGATAATGAAGATAGATGGTCCCTCGGTTAACATTTGCTCTGTCGGCATCCGTGCATTCAAATTTTTAAAACTTTTATGAAACAGATACAATATCAAAAAAGGGTTCAAGCCATAGGACTTGAACTCCTTTCATTTTTTATCATGTATGTCTACTCAAAATTATAATCTTGGGTCTACAGGATCTGACTCCATTGACAATGTCGCAAGCACACATTCATGAACTCTTTCAATTGATTCTCCATTCACATACCGTTTAATACCTTCTACTCCAAGTGAAAATTCTTTAAGCGCAAGTTTTTGTTTTTTTCCTGTATTTCTATTCTTCAGTCGCTCAAGATTTTCCTGCAGCAAGTAATCCATCCCATAGATAATGTTGAGATATTTTCTTCCCCTTACTTTTATGGCAGGTTGCAGCAGCTTCCCTTTATTCCTTGCAGTGTAGAATTCCGGCTTGATGACGATACCTTCGTGACCTTCACTAGTTATGTCCCGCCACCAATTAATGACTTCTTCCTCACTCGCCTCGTCCTTAATGACTTTGTACTCCGTTTCAACAAACATGCTGGATAGCCTTGAAAAATTCCGGTTCATTTCCATGTGCCATGTGTGGGGCTGGTCAAAGAATGTCTGGTTGCTGTGAGCCAGGACATGGAATGGGGCAATTCGAATGGAGTCCACATCTTCTATTTCCCAGCAGTATTTTTGGAAAACTTCTTTAAATGTATGTGCATTTTCAAGCTTTTGTTTGTATTCTTCCAACCAGCTTTTTAAGGCTTCATTCCCACTTACAGCTGATTCAATTTTTTCCTTCAGCTTCATTCGGTCTAGTATTGCATTTTCAGATACGTGCGCGTATTGGC
>NZ_JBFUKT010000337.1:0-1538 GCF_056400705.1 Paenisporosarcina sp. P5_A11 | reverse complement strand
GTGAAATATGAAGATGCTTCATTATTGAACAATTTAGATACGTCTAAGAAGTTTGCGGATGATAGCAAAATCAGTTCATATGCAAAATTAAGCGTTAAACAAGCAGTTGCATTAGGTATCGTAGCAGGACGCAAAAACAATACTTTTGCACCTCAAGACAATGCAACACGCGCTGAAGCAGCAGTTATGCTTTACCGTGCATTGGACAAACTGGGCGATTTATAAAGAAAAGAAAAGGAGCCAGCAAATGCTGACTCCTTTTTTGTTGTGTGAATAAATGACACCTAAAAGTAATTTATTACTCATGTTTCCGGTGTGCTTTGGAAAGCAACCCTATGCTGCACTATTACTTAGAGAACGAGTAGGAAGTGGATGTGACGATATCACATCTGCCTCTTACGATTACAGGTAATCTTGCGGCTCGGTTGATTTCGTCGCTTTTATACAACCTTGGGGCAACTTGTTTGTTGATTATGGTTTACTAAAGAAAAGTCACTATCTTTAACAAACCAAGTAGCCGAAGATGCTATTTCGGCTACTACTGCGTTTCTTTATTTTGGATAGATCTTTCATTAACGATCCCGTAATAATGGAGATGGTTGATGAGAGCCATAATTTACAATAAAGACAGACTTCTTACCTACCTTTACAAAAACAAAAAGAATTTTACAAATTCTTATGAAAACCCTTACAATGTTTTGATATAATCATAAAGTATCATAAAATTTTCATATTGAGGAGTGAAATGGATGACGAAAGACATATTGAAGCATGCTTTCAGTAAGATCGCATTAGCTTTCTTACTAGTAATCTCGATGGTTGTACCATATATCACAGCACCAACTGCATCTGCAGCAGAAACAGCACTAAAAGTCGATGAAGCAATTGCACAATTTGTAGTAGATTCTAAGAAAAATGTAACTGTAGAAGGATATATAGTTGGTTTTATTAAAAGTGAAACCAGCGTAATAAATCCTGCTGAAAGTGATACGAATTACGCAATTGCAGCTACTCCAGGTGAAAAAGATATATCAAAAATGATTTATGTACAATTGCCAGCTACTCCAACTTCATTAAGAGCAGAATTTGGATTGAAATTAAATCCAAGTAATCTTGGCAAAAAAGTTGTAATTTCAGCTTCACTTGAAAAATATTTTGGAAATCATGCAGGTCTTAAAGCGCCAATTACATCTATGAACTTTATTGACGGCGGAGAAGAACCTCCTCCAGGTCCTGATCCAGAAGTAAAGGCTGACCTTGCTGGTGCACGTGCAGCAGTAGGATCGGATAAATTAATCAAAGTAAAAGGCACTGTCACTACAGGCACAGGATTCTGGGGTGGAAATGCATTTTATATCCAAGATAATACGGCAGGTCTTTACATTTTCTCATCTTCAGCGGACGTTACACCAGGTGACATCGTTGAACTTGAAGGGAAAGTAACCGTCTATAGCGGTGAACTTCAAATGGAACAACCAAAAATTACGAAAATTTCTTCAAACAACCCACTACCGGCAGTACAAGAAATCACACCTGCT
>NZ_JBFUKT010000336.1:0-1578 GCF_056400705.1 Paenisporosarcina sp. P5_A11 | reverse complement strand
ATGGAAAATTGATATTAAGAGTGAAACTGATGCTCGCGAACTTGGTATTTATCCAGCTCAAGCTTCTGAAAGCTTTAGCGATATAGATGAAGAGTTCGAAGATAATAGCGATGATAATTACGATCTTTACAAAGATGAAGAATAAGCGAAGAGGGTGAATTTTGATGTCTAGTCAAAAGAAAATACCTTTACGAAAATGCGTTGCGACAGGCGAAATGTTTCCTAAGAAAGAAATGATTCGTATTGTTCGATCAAAAGAAGGCGAAGTTTCGGTTGACTTAACGGGTAAAAAGTCAGGTCGAGGAGCATATGTTTCTAAAACCAAACAAGCAGTTGAAATTGCGAAAAAACGCAAAATCCTGGATAACCAATTAGAAGCAAAAATACCAGAGAGCATTTTTGATGATTTGTTAACTGTGATTGAAAGAGAGCAACTGAAATGAAACAAAAGCAACAAATTTTACAACTTCTCGGGTTAGCTGTCAGTGCGAGAATGTTAACGTCTGGTGAAGAATTAGTCGTAAAAGTTATTCGTAATAGCCAGGCTAAGATTGTTATTATCTCATCTGATGCTTCTGCTAATACGTTGAAAAAAATTCAAGATAAATGTAAGTCTTACAACGTTGAGTTACATGTATTCGGTGATCGTTCAGATCTCGGACATGCTACAGGAAAAGATGCCCGTGTGGTACTCGCAGTAACCGACCAAGGTTTTGCGAAAAAACTTTCCGAACTACTCAACGAATTTAATCGGGGGTGACCTAATGACCAAACTACGGGTTCATGAATACGCAAAGCAAATTAATAAAACAAGTAAAGAAGTTATCGATCAATTAGGTAAATTAAATGTACAAGTGACGAATCATATGTCGACTTTAGAGGGAGATGCGGTTTCTAAATTAGACTCTGTCTATAAAAAAACGTCTACTCCTGCACAAAAACCTGCATCAACAAATGCCAATCGTCCGCAAGGTGATCGTCCACAAGGTTCGGGTTATCAAGGCAATCGTCCACAAGGATCAGGTTCACAAGGTACTCGCCCGCAAGGTTCTAGTACTCAAGGGAGTCGTCCACAAGGTTCTGGTTACCAAGGAAACCGTCCTCAAGGTAGCAGTTCTCAAGGGAATCGCCCACAAGGTTCTGGTTACCAAGGGAATCGCCCACAAGGCAGTGGTACTCAAGGAAACCGTCCACAAGGTAGTGGTTATCAAGGAAACCGCCCACAACAAAGCAGTGGTACTCAATCAACTGGACCAAAAGCACCAGTGGGACAAAGTCGTGGCGTAGCAAATGCTACAACTCCATCACGCGATAAGACAAAACCTGTAACAGCAACTTCAGGTGAAGGTCGCAATCAAGAACAAGGTACTCAGACTAAAGCGAAGAATTTTGGTCCAAACCGTGCACCGGGTTCAAGCTTTAACCCTCGTGCTGGCGGCGGAAATCACCGTCCTGGAACTGGTAACCGCGCTGGAGGAAGAAATAAAGGCAAACAAAACCGTCAACCAGTAGCACCACCAGTACCAAGAAAAGAAAAAGAATTACCAGAAAAAATTACATTCTATGAATCATTAACAG
>NZ_JBFUKT010000335.1:0-1638 GCF_056400705.1 Paenisporosarcina sp. P5_A11 | reverse complement strand
TTACTTGATTAATTGGTTCAAAGAATCGGTCAATATACGTTACAAATGCATAGATTACGCCCACTTCTATCGTGTTATTGAAAGAAGTAATACCAAAATAGCTGAGCAACATAATCAATGCAAGTGCATACACCAAATCAATTGCTGGTCTGAGCAATAAGCTATCCATTTTAATATTGCGTTTGCCAGCTTCCCAGTGTTGTTCATTTATGTCGTTGAACTCATCTTTTAACCGTGGTTCTTGTCGGAATGCTTGAATCATGGACATTCCTTGCAAAGATTCCGCGAGTTTTGCATTCAATTGACTCAAACGTTCACGCAAATCTTGATAAAATACAGAACTATAACGACGGTACGTGCGAATAATTAAAAATAAAATCGGCAATAGCAATAATGTAACTAACGCTAATTTCACATTTAATATAAACATCGCAATGTACACACCTACAACTAAAAAGGCACTTTGTATAAATCCTACCAAGACGCTGACGAACATATCTTTTATTGCTTCCGTATCATTGGTTACACGAGATACGATACTGCCTGCAGGCGTTTTGTCAAAATACCTCATTCCTAGGTTTTGCACTTTCGTAAAGACATCGATACGCATTTGCTGAATGATTTTTAGAGCAATTTCTTGGAATTTTAGCAATTGGAAATAACTAATAAAAACATTGGATAGTTGAATAAATATATAAGCGCTGGCAAGACCAATAAGTGGGCCCTGTGGGAAATTCCGTACGGTTAAATAATCATCAATAAACGTTTTGATTAAGATGGGTCCAATTACGTCTCCTAATACGGTAAGACCCAGTAAGAATAAGGCAAAAATAATTACTTTTTTGTGTGGTTTTAAATATGAAATGAGTCTTCTTAAAACGATACTTTGATCTTTATCGGTTAGTTTTGGCTGTTCTTCCATTATGCCTCACCTCCCATTTCGACAAGTGCTTCAAGTTGTTGTAACTGGTACATTTCATAGTAACGTCCTTGTAGTATCATCAGTTCTTCATGGGATCCTTTTTCAACAATGGTTCCTTCATGCAACACAATGATTTGATGAGCATGTTGAATTGCACTTAACCGATGAGCCGTAATAATGGTCGTCTCATCCACACGAGATGCTTTCAAAGACTCTAGTATCGCTTCTTCTGTTCGAGCATCGACAGCGGATAATGAATCGTCTAGTATCAACAATTCTGGTTTCATCATCAACGCTCGAGCAATCGATATACGTTGTTTTTGACCACCTGATAAAGACACGCCTCGTTCACCAACAATCGTGTCATATCCACTTGTGAAATTTAAAATATCTTCATGAATGTGTGCAAGGCGGGATGCTTCATAGACTTCTTCAAGTGGCGCACTCGTATTTGCAAATGCGATATTGCCAGCAATGGTTGTAGAAAACAAGAAGTGATCTTGTGGCACGTAGCCTATCGCAGAACGTAGTCGTTCTTTTTTGTAGGAATTGATTGAATGATCACCATAAGTAATCCATCCTTCATATCCTTCAAATTCGCGTAATAACAACTTTAATATCGCGGTTTTACCCGATCCCGTTTTTCCGACAATGCCTAAAGTTTCCCCACGTTTTAATGTGAAGTGTACATTCTTAAGTGCCGCACGTTCATCATC
>NZ_JBFUKT010000334.1:0-1639 GCF_056400705.1 Paenisporosarcina sp. P5_A11 | reverse complement strand
GGAAAGATACACATGAATTTATGGTGCTTTCTGAAATAGGAGAAGACACGATTGCTTATTCAGATGCATCAGACTTCGCAGCTAATATTGAGATGGCCGAAGTGAATGTATCGTATACTTCTTCAACAGAAGAAATCATGGATGTCGAGAAAGTAGCGACACCAGACCAAAAAACGATTGAACAAGTTTCAAGCTTCTTAAACAAAGACGCTCATCAAGTTATCAAAACGTTAGTGTTTAATGTTGACGAAGAATTAGTGATTGTTTTGGCACGTGGAGATCATGAAATTAATGACATTAAAGTGAAAAACGCACTACAAGCAAAAGTAGTGGAGTTTGCAACTGAAGAAGAAGTTCAACAATTGTTAAACTGTGAAGCTGGTTCCCTTGGTCCTGTTAACATTCCAGATGGTATTAAAGTACTTGCGGATCATGCTGTTGCGGCAATTCGTAACGGGGTTTGTGGAGCGAACGAAGCTGGATTCCATTTAGTTAATGTGAATGCAGAGCGTGACTTTACTGTTGATCATTTTGAAGATTTACGTTTTATTATGGAAGGTGATCCATCTCCAGACGGAAAAGGCACAATCGTCTTTGCTAAAGGAATTGAAGTAGGACACGTCTTTAAACTTGGGACAACTTACTCCGAACCAATGAATGGAACTTTCCTAGATGATAATGGACGCTCACAGCCGTACATAATGGGTTGTTATGGTATAGGTGTTTCTCGTGTGATGGCTGCAGTTGCAGAACAGTTCCAAGACGACAAAGGTTTTATTTGGCCACATGCCGTTGCACCATATGATGTACATTTAGTGCCGATTAACACAAAAGATGAAGCACAAGTAACACTTGCGGATGATTTATATAAAATGTTAAAATCAAATCGCTTTGACGTTTTATATGATGATCGTCCAGAACGTGCTGGAGTGAAATTTGCTGATTCTGATTTAATTGGATTACCAATTCGGATAACAGTCGGTAAAAAAGCAGTAGAAGGTTTAGTCGAAGTGAAAATACGTAAAACTGGCGAAGTATTTGAATGGAAAAAAGAAGAGGTACTTGAACATCTTCAATCTTTCTTTTCGTCAATAAACGATTAATCAGAAGGAAGACCTTGAAATCGGGTCTTCCTTTCTTTTTCTTATGAAAGAAAGGAGGCATTGTTATGACAATCGAACAGGATGCCAAAAGACGTTTACAACTATTATTGCAGCAGTTAGAACTGACAGCTGATGAATATATGATTCATTTCGAATCTGCATCTTTAAGCCGAATGACCGTCCATAAAAAAGAACGTGTTTGGCGCTTTACCATTCAAGTTGAGCAACTCTTACCTTTTAATATGTTTCAGTTATTTCATATGCGCTTGCGTGAAAAGTTCGCAGGCATTGCAGATATTAAATTATCAATTATCTGTGTTCAGCCTCAAGTAGAAGAACAAGCAATCGCTGCATACTGGCCCTTTATATTACAAGAAATTGACGATATGTCACCACCACTTAGGGAGCGATTACTTACACAACTTCCGACATTTAATGGACAAACAGTCCAATTTACATGTGCTCAAGAAATCGAGTTCCGTACTTTCAAAAATAAATATGCCTCTAAAATATCTGATATTTATTCCTCGTACGGT
>NZ_JBFUKT010000333.1:0-1640 GCF_056400705.1 Paenisporosarcina sp. P5_A11 | reverse complement strand
CGTCCCAGGAGGGATTCGAACCCCCGACCGACGCCTTAGAAGGGCGTTGCTCTATCCAGCTGAGCTACTGAGACTTGTGTTGCCCCTATTGGGGTTCAAGGTTATTTTTGATGAATTAGGGATTCGTTCATTTTACGTTTTCGGACCGAAACTACCTACTTTCTTATGTTATCACTAAAAACCGTCTTATTGGAAGCTTTATATTATTATATGTGTACAATGTTTGAGTTTGGTAGCATTTTGCTAAGGAATTTGAACCCGCGTCCAGAACTCCAGTACTTAAGCTTCTACGCATGTATCTTGCCTATTGAATTTCGCACAGCATTATGCCTACCTTAGAGCCTAAGGATGGAAGGCTCTTCCATATGTTTATTTATAACAACATTATCCACTAGGGAGTCATACTTTTTTACGAACTTGGTTCAATGACCTACTGTAATTTCAATTAAAGCTAAATAAAAAGAGAATCTAACTTCAAGATTCTCTGTGTAGACGCTATTAGTGTGGTTATTTTATGTGCCATTCCTAAGAAGGAGCCCAACCTCATTATCCATACTCGTCCACATACATCTGAACGTTTTATGTACTTGGAGATGGTGAAATATTTGGCAATAGCCTAGGTGCTGTAATAAACTTCCAGATGGTCGGGTTATGACGAAGCAGTGTTTTTGGTTAAACAATTCCTATATTCTTAGTAAGTTAGATGAAAATCTAAAAAATAAGTGTAATTTTGGAAAAGTGGCTAACCATAATACCGTTAATACTTTACTAATGGTTATTAAACATTTTTGAAAGTTAATGTAATTGAGGATAATGAAATCTCCGAAACTGAGCGAAAAGAAGGCGGATTCGATGGTACTAAATAGTATATGTTTTTAAATTCCAACAATATATATAATCTTAACTTAAAAACTTAACATCTTTCTCCCTTATTATTTTTATGAGCCTCTCCAGAAGGAAAGGCTCACTACTCACTATCACATCCGATAGATATTTTTCATTACTAGTAGTGATCAGCACTCGACATGACTAGGGTGCTGAAACAAAATATGATTTATCTATACTTCTACTTTATCCCGAAGATTTATATTGAATAACTTACACAGGTGTTTAGTCACCATCTCTTCCACCTCATCAGCATCCAACACATCAAGAATCATCGCACCACCAACTACATTTAGATWTTTACTAGCCTGAACAAAATGATTTCGTTTAATGTCCTCACCTTGTTGCTTAAGCTTGTAGATGGCTCTTAGGATTCCGACAGTAATATCTCGGTTAGAAGTGAAGTTACTTGAAAAAAAGATTGTACTTCGGGCTGAGAAATCTCTTTCTGTAAAGAAATCAGTTAACCAAAATGGATTTTCTTTGTTGTTCTCGTCGTATGTCATATAACCCACCCACCATAGACGAGCCAAAATATGAACAAATAAAGAGCGTTTGGCACTATGTGTAAAGAATAGACTAGACATAATACGCTTGTCATTATAAGCCTCAATATCCTTTTTCAATCGATAAAACGTAAAGTCTCTAAATTGCAGATGTGCTAGTCCAGCCCAAATCCGTTCTTGAGTTGCTTGAGCAACAGGTAGATGTAGTAACGCTATGTATACGGCCTTTACATTTTCTCTATCACTTAC
>NZ_JBFUKT010000332.1:0-1649 GCF_056400705.1 Paenisporosarcina sp. P5_A11 | reverse complement strand
GTGTTAATCATTAACAAAGCTTGATATATAGGTGTTTTAAAATAGCCCAATTCATGCGAATTTAGGCTCTTTTTGTATGTTTAATTTAGATTTTGTACCAGATTACTGAACGGGTTAACTTATTTGTGGAAGGGGTTTTACTTTGTCAGTTGCTTCTATATAAAGGACATGGAAAATCAGAGTACAAAAAAACATCAATATTATAATAAGGGTAATACCTACACATTATTGAAATGATGGTGGTTTGTTCACTTACGTCAAGTAGACATTTATCTCTATACCAAACTTGCGCAAATTAGCATTGCTTTTCTCGTTAATCTCACAGAATTTTCTTTCTAATAATAAAAGGAAACCCATCAAGAATATGGTAATATGATGAAAAGATGTAGTGTCTAAGTGAGGCTTTTGATGTTCAACTAACGGGGCAGTTTAGTTGAACATGAAATAGAAAGGTTTACAAAGGAGGAAGCAATTATGTCCAAATGGAAAAGAGAGATGATTGAAACCTCTCGTGGATGCTTTGAGGTGTTTGAAAAAGGAGAGGGTGAACCTGTTTGTATAACTCATCATTATTCGGAATTTAATGAGTCTGGGGACTACTTTGCTGAAACATTTACAGACAATAATAAAGTTTTTTTAGTTAACTTAAAAGACGCAGGAAGCTCAGATAAAGCAAAGAATGCCTATGAATTAAGCATGGTGGACGCAGTGCTTGACCTTGAAGAGATTCGAAAAGTGAAGGGTTACTCATCATGGACATTTGCTGGACATTCTACAGGTGGAATGATTGGAGTTTTATATGGTATTCATTTTTCATCCTCTTTAATTTCCCTTATTCTTGTAGGCTCTTCTGCAAGAGAATATAGCTCATCATCAAGTAAGTGTATTTATAATGAGGGGCATCCTAAATTTAAAAGGATGCAAGAATTAATGGAACTTTTAAAGCTTCAACGCACAGTGGGAGATGACCGGAATAGATTGTCTAAAGAAAGAGCTCAATTATCTTTATTTAAACCTGAAAATTATGACCTATATTTTTCGGGAAATATAATAAAAAAAATGTCTGCAAATAGATTAAATTTTTTTAGTAGAGAACAACTAATTTTTGATGTTACTCGCCAATTATCAGCTATTAAAACAAGAACTATCATTCTTTGCGGTAGACATGATGTTCAATGCCCAGTGGATTTTTCAATCGAAATGAATGATTTAATTCCGGATGCTTCATTACATATTTTTGAACAAAGTAACCATTATCCATTTTTAGAAGAAGAGTTCGAATTTAAGCGAGTTCTAAAAAGCGTATTATCATAAAGAATCTTGTTCAACTAACGGGTGCTTTAGTTGAAGATCATCGGACTACATAAGCAACTCATTTTCTTATTGAACTAACGGGGCAGTTTAATTGAAGATTCAGTTACAAAAGGAGATGAATTGATATGGAATACAAAATTAAACCGCATAGATATCCATTTGTTATGACCATCATTTTTGTCCTATTTTTGAATGTAGTTTCGGATTACTATGGCGGGTCTTCATCTCTAAATCTATCAGTTTTACTGGTAGCCGTTGTATTTGCTTTTGTTCGATTTAGGCTTAATATCAACGATGAGAATTTGGTTTATGAGATTTTAATATTCAAAAAATCC
>NZ_JBFUKT010000331.1:0-1655 GCF_056400705.1 Paenisporosarcina sp. P5_A11 | reverse complement strand
ATCCCACAAACTGCGGAACAGTCTACATTAATTTGACTCTAGAATTTGCTGATAGACATAAAAAAAGGCCAGTTATGAACTGGCCTTCAAAAATTTATTTGAAATATTTGCGTTTTTCCTCAAATTTCGCCCAAGCTTGGTCAAAATTTTGTTTCTCTTCAGTTGTCATATCAACTAGTGGCAATCTGACAGTTCCGACATCGAGCCCCAATTTATATAACGCGTATTTTACAGGTACAGGATTTGGTTTTTCAAAGAGTGCTCGAATGAGTGGTAACAATGCATGGTGTATTGTGGCAGCATCTGCATGTCTGCCTTCTTCAAATGCACGAATTAACTTTTGCATATCATTTCCTACAACATGTGAAGCGACTGATACAACTCCAGCTCCTCCAATTGAAAGTAGAGGTAAAGTTAAACCATCATCACCGCTATATACGGCGAAATCATCTTGACAACCCGCAATAATGTCTGACATTTGCTCTAAGTTGCCACCAGCCTCTTTAATGGCCTGTATGTTTGAAATCTTACTTAGTGCCAACACAGTTTCTGGCAACATATTAACAACAGAACGACCAGGTATATTATAGAGTAATACAGGTAAGTTCGTTGAAGCAGCAATCGTTTTAAAATGTTCATACATTCCACGTTGATCTGGTTTATTATAATACGGAGTAACAAGCATGATACCATTTACTCCTGCATCTTCAGCAACTTTAGTCAGTTCAACTGAAGATCTCGTGCTATTACTACCCGTTCCTGCAAAAACAGGAATACGATTATTTACCGATTCGACAGTAAAACGAATTAAGTCCGCTTTTTCTTGACTCGTTAATGTTGGTGATTCTCCAGTTGTTCCACATACGACAACTGAATCTGTACCTGTAGCAATTAAATGTTCAATTAGTTTTGCAACCATTTCAAAATGAATGGAGCCGTCTGGTAAAAATGGTGTGACCATTGCTGTAGATACACGACCGATATGCATTAGAATCTCCCCTTTTAAATGATACCTTCTTCTATCATTGCTTCTGCAATTTGTATTGAGTTTAGTGCTGCCCCTTTTAATAAATTGTCTGACACAATCCACAAATGGAAACCTCTATCATTTGATAAATCTTTTCGTATACGCCCAACAAACACATCGTCTTCCCCTTCTGCAAACAAAGGCATAGGGTATTCTTGTTTCGCGGGATTATCCTGTACTTTTATTCCTTTAGCTGACTCTAATATAGCGCGGATATCTGAAACGCTGATACCATCTTTATCTATTTCAATAAATACTGATTCAGAATGACCTGATACAACAGGTAAACGAACGCATGTTGCCGCAACTGAAAGGTTTGGCATGTGTAGTATTTTCTTCGTTTCATTAATCATTTTCATTTCTTCTAACGTATAGCCATTGTCATCAAACGTATCGATTTGAGGAATAACATTAAACGCTATTGGATAATGACTTTCTGCACTTTTGACAGGTAATACTTGCGCATCTGCATTTTTCGTATCTCCGAATGTGCCACTTTGATTTTTCAACTCATTAATTGCATCCGCTCCAGCACCAGATACAGCTTGATACGTTGAAACAATGACTTTATTTAAGCCAAAAGCTTCTTTTATTGGTTGTAGTGCACACACCATTTGTATAGTAGAAC
>NZ_JBFUKT010000330.1:0-1672 GCF_056400705.1 Paenisporosarcina sp. P5_A11 | reverse complement strand
GCATTTTCCACCGCGTTCTTCTGCAATTTTTCTCATCTCATTTATATTACCTTTAGCGGAGCCACCACAGATTGAACACCAAGTTTTATTATTTTTAATGGAATTTGGTGTAGCTTCCCAAACATGCCCATTATCACATTTCCATTTAAGTTTGGAACTTGCATCTAAATATTCTTTTGAAAGACATTCTCCACCGCGCACTTCCGCTAATTTATACATTTCATCAATTGTTAATTTCTGTGTTTCAGCTCTTTTTTTAATTCCACAAATCCAACACCAATTATTATTGTTTTTTACATCGTTGGGAGTAGCTTCCCAAATGTGTCCTTGCTTACATTCCCATGTTAGTTTGGTCGAAGAGTTAATATAATCTTTTGACAAGCATTTACCGCCATGATTCCGAGCTAATTGGTGCATATCATCAATTGTCAACCTTCTTCTTTTAGAACAATATGGACACCAAACATCTAATGTTTTAATCGTATTGGGTTTCACCCAAAAAAAATGACCTTCAGAACATTGCCACTTTAAGGTTTTATTGTTAGTATAGTTTTCTGAAAGACACGTACCGCCCTTTTCATGAGCAATCTTATGCATGTCCTCTAATGTTAAAGGAACTCTTTCTGCGCAAACAGGACACCACGTACCTATTTTAACCGCGCTTGCGATTGCTTCCCAAGTATGTCCTTCAGCACACTGCCACTTTAATTTTAATTTTGATATGTAACTTTTTGAAAGTAATTTCCCTCCTCTTTTTTCTGCAAGCTCTCTTAGTTCTTTTAAAACTGATAAATTTTCATAAAAACCTTCTGTCTCTAAATAAAAATATTTATCTTCGGGGACAAATTTTAATTTTTTTAATCTATCAATTATAAATGCTATCAATTGATTGTCTTCTTTAGCTTCATAAAATGGTATAACAAGGAGGATAATATTCTTATCACTACACAACTCCAGTTTTCTCTTATCTATTTCATTTCTTTTTATTAATTCTTTTGTGCTGGAAGTAAAACCTTTAACAACCTCATAATGTTGTTCTCCATTATATTCAAAAGCTAATTGTAATTCTTTGTTAAATCCATCTAATTCATAGGGTTTAATAACGCTTCGTGTTTTAATAAACTTTTTTCCAAATATTTGCTCGAGAATATACCTGCATTTTTCTTCATTAATAAACTTAGTACAGTAAGGGCACCAACTCCCTTTTTTAATACTAGCTGAAGCGTTTGAAGGAACTAAAAATTTCCAAATAGTTCAATGTTATGCTTATGGTGTGTAATTGGTGAAGTGGATTTTGGGACATATACAATAAGTGATTTATTATAAATTTTAATATGATATTGCATGTAATACATTAAAACGGAGCAGCTGAAATTCACCTTCAGCTGCTCCGTTTTAATTGAGTAAATTCTTTATTGCAAGTCAAAAAGCTAACCAAAAGGATGGAATACTCACTTTATTAAACTCTTCGAATCCAAGTCTCCAATAATTATATTAGTTAAAGCCTGTTCAATTTTCCCTTTTAATTCCTGGTATTCTGCAGCATCATACATTTGTATCATGGTTTGACTAATTGCTTCTTTCGACTCCCAATTGGTTAAAAGGTAGAAACTGGTGTATATGCCAGTGTATTTTCTCCCGTCTTCAAAAGCCGCATCTCGTATTACTACAC
>NZ_JBFUKT010000329.1:0-1674 GCF_056400705.1 Paenisporosarcina sp. P5_A11 | reverse complement strand
GGGCAACGTCTTAAATGACGTTGCCATACTTGACTTGACTAAAGCACCCGTTAGTTGAATAAGGTTAAACCAGTATATTAGCTACATAACTAAAGTCTTATAAGTAAAAGAAATGAGTTAAACCCATTTCTTTGGTAAAGTCTTAAAGAGAGAAGAAATAGGGGGCTGAATTTTATTAAAAGGCATATCGGATTAATTATAACTGCATTAATTATTGGCTCAATGATTTTTATAACTGTTAAATCAAACCTTGAAAGTACGGATTCTGGAGAATCTTTTAAAGCAAAAACAAAAACTTCTATCGATTCAACCATTGATACTGGACTGAAGCAAGGTGAATTACCACCTGATTTTGAACTTACTACAATAACAAGAGAAACCCTTAACTTATCAGATTATAAGGGGAAAAAAGTAATACTTAACTTTTGGACATCTTGGTGTCCTCCCTGCAAAGAAGAAATGCCACATATGGAGAAGTATTATCAAAAAAATAAAGATTCTCAAAACGTAGAAATTATTGCGGTTAATATGACCAATTCGGATAGTGTTAATTCGGTGGAGAAATTCGTCGATGCCTATGAACTTACTTTTCCCATTCCTCTTGATAAAAGTGGTTATGTAATGAATGCATATGAAATCATTTACCTTCCAGAAACATATGCTATAAATTCCGAAGGAGTCATAGGTCATCACATAAGAGGACCTGTAAACGAAAAACTGTTAAATGAACTTATTAGTGATTTACCCTAATTAAAAGCACAGTGTTACTGAAGTTTCTCCAACTATATCTTATGGTTATATTAATAATGCTATATTACGTACTCTGCTTCTTTCTATAATCCATAAAAGCCATTAACAAATGCCCCATTTTGCCAACATGAGTTCGGAAGGGTTCCCTCCAGCTGAATAAGTAGCCAGGTCTGTCTACTTTCTTTAACTAACTACCCCGTTAGTTTAAGTACAATTTTTCACAAACTTTGTTGATTATTTACTATATTCTGTTCACCGAACTTTTACATCGTTTTTTATAAACAAAAATCATATTCACTATACTTAATAACAGAATAACAAAAAACATATAGAAGGTAATTGGGTCTCCACCAGATGGAACTTCATCCGCTATATATCCCGAAATAATCATATTTACCCCCGATACGATACAAGAAACAAATACCAACATACTGACCGAATATCCACTTACAACAGACTTTTTCAATAATATTAAAATTAATGTAACTAACAAACTAAAAATAAAAACACCCATTGAAAATTTTAGATAATAAAAAACATCTACTAACATTAAATCAACTCCTTTTTAGGTTTGACGTTACACATATTACCAAGTTCCACAATAATAAATATTAATGGCTTATTGAAGTAACCTGYCCCGTTAGTTGAACAAGAAAAAAGAGCCACCTAAGCAGCTCGAGGATCTTCAACTAAAGCACCTGTTAGTTGAAGTGAATTTTCCTTTCACTCTAAAATTTTTCAGGAATAATAGAGTTGATTAATTTTTGCTGGTGAATCCTCGTTTTAGAATTCCTTTGATTGACCGATTTATATAATCGTTCATTTCTAAGATTCATCTTCTATCAATTTTAAAAATCTGTGTTTCCATATATTTTCATAAAAATCAGTCGTCTCTTTTGCAGACATAAATGGATTATTCAAAGT
>NZ_JBFUKT010000328.1:0-1677 GCF_056400705.1 Paenisporosarcina sp. P5_A11 | reverse complement strand
GTGTTAAGTGGTCACTTTTAACTGGTTCAAGCTGATCTAAAGAAGCTTTCGCAAGTTGTGTGATTCTCTGTGTTTTTGACGGACCGAGTTTTTGAAATAAAAACGGYTCAAGTTGTTGCCATTTTTCTAAACGATGTGCCCATTTTCGATTTAAATCGATTTCATGAAAATATATAGAATTGTGCCAAGCAATTTTTTTTCTTGTATCATGGAGTTGTTGTATTAAAGAAAGTGATTTAATGCGGTCTTCTGGCAAACTAAACTTTACTTTACGACCACTATCAATCCATGGTTGTTGAATGACCAGTGCATCTGGGTATGGCTCTACCGGCACAATAAAATCAGCACCAATAGTTTTTAATTGATCATGAATGAAGCGGATTTTTGCGGCATCATCATGACGTTCGTATTTCTTTAATGAATATGTTTGGGGTCCAATTTGCCATTTCCACACATTCGGCTTTAATTGAACATAATTCCCTCGCTCCACTTTTCAGTAGGGGCGAACGGGATTTTGGTATCCCCATTGCCCTTGTGGACCAGGCCACATGTGACAAGGCGCGCATGCCATATACGGAGCCATGTGCTGAGGCATCATCATCTGTTGAGGCATCATATTATATTGACCCTGGTTTTCGCCAATTGTTTGCGGTGGATATGGATTTTGAACGTGTTGTACAGGTTGATGATGTCCACATCCACATCCACATCCGCAAGGTCGCGATGGTGGTGGTGCACAACCACATGGCGGTTGTTGGTGTTGATAGTGTTGATAGTGTGGAGGCAACATTGGAACTTCTAGTGAAGAAGAATCACAGAAAGAACTTGTATCATCTAATTCCCAACCATGTGTAGGTTTTAGTTTTGATGTTGGTGCTGGCAATGGCATTGGCTTCGGCAATGGCATTGACTTCGGTACTGGCATTGGCTTCGGTACTGGTGTTGGTGCAGGTATTGGCGGTGGCGGTGGTGGCGGTGGCGCAGCTTGAGCAGGCAGTTGAACGTGAAGATTAACATCCATATCAGGAACTGGCATCCAACCATAAGGAATAAACTGAGGCATCATCTGAGTCATCATTAAATTTTGATTATTAATCGGTTGAGGCATCATTTGCGGCATCGGTTGTGGCATCGGTTGAGGCATCATGTTTGGCATCTGGTTTGGCATCGGTTGTGGCATCTGGTTTGGCATCGGATGCGGCATCGGATGCGGCATCGGATGCGGTATCGGCTGTGGTAATGGCTGAGGCATCGGCTTCATGCTTGGTTTAGAAATTGGTTTCGGCGCAGGTTGTGGCATCGGTTTTGGAGCTGGCTGAGCTGTGTACTCCTCCTTACTCTTCTTAACCGGCCGCTCATTGCTATACGGGTGTTCTTTCATCTCATGCATTTTTTTCGATTTTTCCGGTACAAAAATTTTCATCCCCGGAACGATATAATCGGGATTTGCCAAATGCGCGTTTAAACGTTTTACTTCATCAAAAGATACACCATACTGTCTTGAAATTTTCCATAGTGTATCTCCTTTTTGCACAACATGTACGTGCAAAATACTTCCCCCTCTCATCCATGTATCGTATGAATGAAGATTTGATTTGGTCACTTTTTTGGTGTACATGATAAACTATGAGAACAAGTGCTATAGTTATGCATGAAAAGGACGGGATTGTATTGAAG
>NZ_JBFUKT010000327.1:0-1683 GCF_056400705.1 Paenisporosarcina sp. P5_A11 | reverse complement strand
TCATGATAGTTTTTCACAGTTATCCCACATTCATACCCTTTTGCAACTTCTTTTGCATCATCTTTGAAGCGTTTAAGTGAATCTAACTCACCTTCAAATACAACAATGCTGTCACGAATAACACGGATGCCACTATCTCGGCTAATTTTACCTTCAGTTACATAACTTCCAGCAATTGTTCCAATTTTCGTAACCTTAAACGTTTCACGAACTTCAGCTTGACCAATGATTTTTTCTTGGAATTCAGGATCTAGTAATCCAGTCATTGCAGCTTCAATTTCTTCAATTACTTTATAGATAATGCGGTGTAGACGAATGTCCACTCCTTCAGCTTCTGCTGCACGTTTTGCATTAGTATCTGGTCGTACATTAAATCCAATAACGATTGCATTTGAAGCTGCAGCAAGTGAGATATCAGATTCTGTAATTGCACCAGCACCAGTGTGAATGATACGTACATTTACGCCTTCAACTTCAAGCTTCATAAGTGAAGCTGCCATAGCTTCAACAGCACCTTGAACGTCGGCTTTAACAATAATGTTTAACTCTTTCATTTCACCTTGTTTCATTTGGTCAAATAAGTTATCAAGAGTTACACGAGTTTTTTCTGAACGTTGTGCTTGTAGAGCTGTAGATGCACGAGACTCTCCAACTTGGCGAGCTGTTTTCTCATCTTCAAATACTACGAAACGATCTCCAGCTTGAGGCACTTCATTTAACCCAGTAATTTCAACAGGTGTACTTGGACCCGCTTCTTTAACTCGACGACCTAAATCGTTGACCATCGCACGAACACGACCATACGTGTGACCCACTACAATTGGATCTCCAATTTTTAGTGTTCCATCTTGTATTAGAAGTGTTGCGACAGAGCCGCGACCTTTGTCAAGTTGAGCTTCGATTACTGTACCAATTGCACGACGTCTAGAGTCTGCTTTTAGCTCAGCAACTTCAGAAACTAAAAGAATCATTTCTAATAAGTTATCGATACCCTCACCTTTTAAAGCTGAGATAGGTGCAAAGATTGTTTCTCCGCCCCATTCTTCAGAAACTAATCCATGTTCAGTTAATTCTTGCATAACACGTTCAGGATTAGCAGATGGTTTATCCATTTTATTCACAGCAACGATAATTGGCACTTCTGCAGCTTTCGCATGGTTTATTGCTTCAATTGTTTGAGGCATTACACCATCATCAGCAGCTACAACCAAAATCGTAATATCAGTTACTTTTGCTCCACGAGCACGCATCGTTGTAAAGGCTGCGTGTCCAGGTGTATCTAAGAATGTAATTTTCTTGCCATTTTCAACAACTTGGTAAGCTCCAATATGTTGAGTAATTCCGCCAGCTTCACCAGCAGTTACTTTTGTTTTTCGAATTGAATCTAGAAGAGTTGTTTTACCATGGTCAACGTGCCCCATAATTGTTACAACTGGTGGACGTTCTAGTTGAACACCTTGTTCTTCTTGTTCGCCCTCGAAATATCCTTCTAAATCAGAAATATCTACACGAATCTMTTCTTCTACTTCGACACCGTAATCTGTACAAATTAATTCAATTGCATCTTTATCTAACTCTTGGTTAATTGTTGCCATTACACCAAGTAAGAATAATTTTTTGATGATTTCAGATGGCTCTCTACCTAATTTTTTCGCTAGTTCTGCAACTGTTAATGATTCATAG
>NZ_JBFUKT010000326.1:0-1690 GCF_056400705.1 Paenisporosarcina sp. P5_A11 | reverse complement strand
CTTCTCGTGTCCCAGAAGACTTTGAATAACTTCAATTGGTGCTCCATTATTCAACAAATGAGTAGCATAGCTGTGTCTGAGTTGATGTGGATGGATCTCTTTATTAATTCCAGCACGATTTGAAATCCTCTTGATGATGTATCTCATTTGGGCGACACTCATTATATGTGGGTGCCTTTCAGTGACGAAAATGGCAGGATTATTGTCAGTGCGACTGTCCATATAGCATTTAAGCCATATGTCGCAGCGTATATTAAAATAAACTTCTCTCTCCTTATCCCTTTTCCTCTAACTATTGTAGATTGATTGGACCAATTAATATGGTTCTTTTCTAACGAAACGATTTCTCCGATTCGACAACCGGTAGAAAACATTAACTCAAAGATYGCTTTYTCWATTGGTAAATGACAGGCTTCACGCAAAAGTTCGATTTCCMTTTCGGTTAAATACTTRKGWATYCGCTTGCCCACTTTCGGTTMWTTAATTTTYGCAGCTGGATTCTTWMGTATGTTGCCCTCTTCATGGGACCAAGGGAATAACGATTTCAGAAATCGGATTCTATGTGCAAGACTYGCTKGTTTTAAATGCTTCCCTGAAATCGCAAGGTATTCTTTCAATAGATTAGTGTCAAGAATTGTTATTTCAACATCTTAAAATAATTAATAAGTAATGTTAATTGGAGTCGATAAGCCTTTAATGTCTGTGGAGAAAAGCCTTCGATTCTTTTATCAGATTCAAATGCTTCCCATGCTTTTGACAGTAGCAATTTTGTTCCCCCTCAAAAAAGTATCATTAAAGGAAATATTGCCATTTCTATCGAAATTAAGACATATTGATATTTTACTAACGGGGCAGGTTAGTTGAATAAGTGCTTGATTTTTTTAAAGATTCTTATGATAAAGTTAAGTTGGGATTTGATACAAAGGGGAGTTTAATATGGACAAATACAAAATAATTTTATTTGATTTAGACGGAACGCTTTCAGACCCTAAAGTAGGTATAACGAAGTCTGTTCAATATGCATTGCAGAAAATGCACATTATTGAGTCTGATATTGATAAACTTGAATGTTTCATTGGTCCACCACTTCAAGATTCTTTTGCTGAATATTACAATTTCGATGAGGAAAATACGCAAAAAGCCATTGATTTTTATAGGGAAAGGTTTAGAGAGATAGGGATGTTTGAAAATGAGTTATATTCAAATATATCGTTACTATTGAAATCATTGAAAGACCTAAATTTCACTTTAGTTGTTGCAACATCAAAGCCTACTGTATTTTCTGAACAAATACTAATTCATTTTAATATTGACCAATATTTTGACCTTGTTGTCGGAAGTAATATTGATGGAACAAGAACAGCAAAAACAGAGATTATTCAATACATACTCGATATGTACAATGGGCATAAGCTAGATGACTTTATTATGATTGGTGACAAGAAGCACGATATCATTGGGGCAAATAATAACGGTATTGACTCTATTGGAGTAACTTATGGATATGGTTCATATAAAGAACTAAGTCATTCTAACCCTACCTATATTGTCAAAAGTGTTGACCAGTTACAAGACATTTTGATTGGAAGTCAAGTCAAATAAGTGATGTTTAGTTCTTCAACTAACGGGTGTTTTACTTCAAGAAGGAGTGAAGCCTTTTTTCTTATTGAACTAACGGGGCAGGTTAGTT
>NZ_JBFUKT010000325.1:0-1702 GCF_056400705.1 Paenisporosarcina sp. P5_A11 | reverse complement strand
GTTCAACTAAACTGCCCCGTTAGTTCAATAAGAAAAAGGGCTGTTTAAATAGCCCTATGATCTTTAACTAAAGCACCTGTTAGTTTAAGTGAAATGTTTCACAAACCCCTTTTTCCCTGCGTTCCATTGATTTAGAGTAACCAAAACAATCTCTAAATAACTTCCTGCCAATATATTTTTGAAAATTATTGTATCTATATCGGTAATACTCATTCCAATAGCTAATCATTCTATTATAGCTTTTGCAAAACTGCACATTATTTTCAAGACAAAATCTCTTAATCCGTTCTGTATCCTGCTCTTTTAAAATATCAAAAGTCATTTCTAATATTTCTACGACATATTCATCACATATTTTTACGATATAAGGAATAGCCCAGTCTTCATAATCCATCTGAAGCAACGAATAAATATGCTTTTGGCGAACAAACCCGTCACAACTTCTTGAATAAATACAATGCAAAATCATTTTTTGTCGTAGACTTAAATCGTCTATAACTTCATCTGAACTATCAATGTAGTAGGTACGATAAGGAAATCTAATCACGGTATTATCTTGAAAATATTGAATAGTATCCTCGGACACACCAATAGTGACATTATTATAAGTTTTATGAGGAATCATTCCCACCGCCGTAGTCACATCATCTCTCAAATAATTTGGAAATCCATCTTGAAACATTCAATCACATCCTTGCTTCGCATAATGTTACAAATGTGTAGATAACTAAACTGCCCCGTTAGTTGAAGAAGACATTTCTTTTAAACAAAATATGGGTTATCTAATTCATTATTATTAATGACTACATCTGCATTAAGTTGAGGTGAATGTTGTTCTAAATAAAGTTTCGAAGCAACGTGATACCTATTTAGGAACATTTCTTCAGCTTTTTCATAACTTCCAAATGCCCGTTCTTCTCTTTTAGCTCCTCTTTTTCTAGCTAAGTCAAAGTCAGTTTTAACAAATATTTTAAAATCGTATAGGTTACTTAAATCCTTTTTAAATAAAAAAGTTCCATCAATAATAAAAATCGTATCCCTATTTGCTATTTTTAATTCTGGGTTCACATACTCGTCCTTTGCTAAATCTAAAGAATTTGTTTGATAATGCAGGTTTCCCCCTGGACCTAAAGGTATTAAAAGTTTCTGCTTAAAGGAATTGTAATCGTGAGCATCCTCGTAATAACCAATAGCAGATTCCTTACCCTGTCTGTATCGAATAACCCTTGGATTATGAAAATTGTCTATGCTAGTCCTAATCACATCCATCTTTCTTCTTCGAAGTTCTTCAGTAAGCTCATTAGCAAGCGTTGTCTTGCCAGATGAAGTTATTCCACTAACTCCTACTCTAATTGGATGGAGTGTTTTTATACATAAGATTCTATTTGCTATTTCTGAAATAAGTTCACTCCTTAACATCTAACTCCCCACTTTCCAATCATATTCTTATATCATTCTTCAATCAAAATTAGGATAATCCCTCGTTAGTAAACTATCAATATGTCTTAATTTCGATAGAAATGGCAATATTTCCTTTAACGATACTTTTTTTGAGGGGGAACAAAATTGCTACTGTCAAAAGCATGGGAAGCATTTGAATCTGATAAAAGGATTGAAGGCTTTTCTCCACAGACATTAAAGACTTATCGGCTCCAATTGTCATTACTTATTGAATATTTTAAGGATATTGAAATAACAACTC
>NZ_JBFUKT010000324.1:0-1725 GCF_056400705.1 Paenisporosarcina sp. P5_A11 | reverse complement strand
GTCCCTTTTGCTCGTATCGTGCCCAATACTGTTCTCTTTCCCGAAGATCACCCAACACATCTTCATCAAATTTTATGGACTCCCCTGTATAACTTGAACTTGTCCGTTTTTTTGTTTTTTCTTTAATGTGGAAGTCTATCCCGTTACAAGCTCCAGTTAAGATATAAAAATCTAAGGGAGAAATTTCATTATTTAATTCGTCATAAACCTTAATGTTTTCTGTTTCAATGAGAATGCTTGACCATTTTTCTTCTATAAGACAGCTTACAACAAGCTTACTGTTTCTAAATTCAGGATCTTGCATTTCTATCTCATACTTTTGAAACTCTTGTAAATCCTTAATACAGACATCATTCTCAAGCTCTAATAGGAATTCCCGGCAATTTATTAAATCGCATTTAAGGACAGTGTTTGGATAAGTGAAATATCCGAACATAACTATTGTAAGCATTATGCCGTTATCTGTTTCCCTAACATCACTAATTTTTCCAGAGGAAAATCCAGATAAAACTTCTGCTTGAATTCTTTTATCCATTCCTAAATCACCTGTTTTCATAAAATATTATTCTTCAAATTATATCAGTCTTTATTCAACTAACCTGCCCCGTTAGTTCAATAAGAAAAAAGAGCCATCTAAAGCAGCTCACTGATCTTCAACTAAAGCACCCGTTAGTTGAATAAGGATTAAAGTACGTATTCAAATATAGCCCAAGGAAGCCATAATACTGATTCAGTTTCTAGTTCTTCATCATTGCTATACTCACAACACTTAATAGCCATCTCACGATTAGGTATAAATCCGTTTTCGTTTAAGCTGAATTTAAAATTATAATTATAATCCTTTTCTAAACCATTACAAATATATGAATGGAACTGTCCAGATTCAAAACCTAGAACCTCATAACCGTTCTTCTTAGACACTTCCATATCCATCGTCGTTTTGTTCATTAATAATGTTTCAATACCATATCGTTCTTTGGCAGGCTTAGATAGTGTTTCTTCTTCATCTAGAAATTCTTCTGCGAAATTTTCTTCTAATCCAATTCCAATTATTCTTATGTCATTTATGCGATTTAGAAATGTTTTTTTAAATTCTCTTGCTAAATCAACCGTTGTAAAAAGTTGAGGGAATTTGAACGTTCCATCCTCGAACTTTTTCTGTACCCATCCTTCCAATTCCTCGAAGGCACTATTAGAGAGATTTAACTCCTTAGAATAGGTTTGTTTCTTTTTTTGTGAACCTCCCCAAAGTATGTTTATATCGGGTTGGAAAACACACAGACACACACTAGCCGACAATATTGTTTCTGGTAGTAATGTTTTATCCATATAGTCTGCTCGTTCTGATGGTGAAACAATATAATAACCGCCTGAGATGTACTTCATTTAAACACCCCTTTTTAATTCTTAAACTTATTGTGTTAAATAACTAACCTGCCCCGTTAGTTCAATAAGAAAAAAGGCTTCACTCCTTATTGAAGTAAAGCACCCGTTAGTTGAAGATCAATTACTGTCTATTTCAAAACAAAATAGCCAAGCTTCTTAATATTTTGAGGAATTTTAATTATTATTCTCAAACCATGTTCTTAACTGCTCAGCGCAAAATAACCTTTCTTCAGGAGAACTTAAATGTCCATCCATTTTATAAAGATTATCGTCTTTATACCGGGGATACACGTGAAGATGATAGTGCCAAACATCCTGACTTCCACCAGGTTCATTATG
>NZ_JBFUKT010000323.1:0-1725 GCF_056400705.1 Paenisporosarcina sp. P5_A11 | reverse complement strand
GGTCAAGTGTGAGTTGTACACGTATGGAAAAGTATGATGAAGTTTTTTTGGAAGTGATTGTTATCATATGAGGGCTTGTCTTTCTCTATTGAATTCATGAATGGAAATAAAATAAAGACATCAAACACAAAAAAAGTTCCTGAAAGGTTAATCAGGAACTTTCTCTGTTAGGCAAGGATAGAAGCAAGGATGGCTTTTTGTGCATGTAAGCGATTTTCAGCTTGTTGAAATACGGCTGAATGTTGGCCATCGATGATTGATGTTGCCACTTCCTCTTCACGATGCGCAGGTAGACAGTGTAGAAATAAATAGTTCGACTTTGCATGTTGAACGAGTTCTTCATTTATTTGATACCTTTCGAACGCTTGAAGTCTCGCAGCGGTTTCTTCTTCTTGACCCATGCTTGTCCACACATCTGTGTAAATGACATCAGCGTTTTTAACCGCTTCTATTGGATTGGTAGTCGTCATTATTGTCGATCCATTCGAAGCTGCTAGTTGTTGAGCTTTCGCTAAAATGTTGCTGTCTATTTCAAACCCTCTTGGTGAGGCGATAGATACGTCTACTCCGAGATGAGCACAGGCTATGATAAGAGAATGTGCTACATTGTTGCCATCGCCTACGTATGCTAACTTTTGACCTGGTAAATTGCCTTTGACTTCATGAATAGTTAATAAATCGGCTAATGCTTGGCATGGATGATAAAGATCTGTTAAACCATTGATAACGGGAATAGTTGCTGAATAAGCCAACTCTTCGACCATTTTGTGTGAATTAGCACGAATCATTATGCCATCTAAATAACCTGATAATACTTTTCCTGTATCTGAAATAGGTTCACCACGACCAATCTGCAAATCTCTTGCATGCATATACATTGCATGGCCGCCTAATTGATTCATCCCTACTTCAAATGAAATACGTGTACGAGTGGAATGTTTTTCGAAAATGAGACCAACCGTTTTACCTAAGAGCAATGGTGGATGCACGCCATTTTTGGCTAAACTCTTCAATTGAACTGCTAAATCTAGCAGACCTTTTACTTCTTCGGACGAATAATCAAACCAAGTTAATAAGTCTTTTCCTCTCACACTCTTAACTACTTCAAGATTCACGTATTCTAATAACTTCATAAATATTCACCCCTATTTATAATTATGTATTCCTTATTATAAATATGCATAGTTATAAATGCAAGTGAATTTTTATTAATTTAATTAATAAAGTAAAGCGTCCTATATTTGATAAGACGCTTTTTCTCTTTTTCTTGAAATAGTAATGATTACACCCTTCATAAAGCTATTAACGTAATTAGCCTCCATAACAATCATTCATTATATAAAGCTTTACTTCAACTGTATAAGTTACATCACAAATATCATTCATCGCCACTTTTATGTGTACCAGCATGAATCTTTACCAAATCCAACAATATCGTCTAACCTAATACAGTATTTTTGAAATTCTTCGAGTAAAATGTCACTTGAATTACTGAATACCTTTACTGGTTCGAATATTATATAATTTATCTTTGGAACCAATATTACACAATCCTTTTTCACATCTTGAATTGTTCCTTCAGTATACGTTGCATCGTTTGTAAAGATGACCACACGTCTACCGATGAAGTCATCTAACTTTTCGCGAATCCAACAATTGCAATCATTCTCTTTACATTTCTTTTCATGACAGTCATCTTTCCATTTCTCGTCGTGACATTTACAT
>NZ_JBFUKT010000322.1:0-1748 GCF_056400705.1 Paenisporosarcina sp. P5_A11 | reverse complement strand
TTTATTAACCGAGGTGCGGTGAACGATATAGCTGAAGCAGGGAAAATGCTTTATCGAAAAAGAAGAATCATTGAAAGACTTGCTTCAGAGCCTATTCAAAAATAGTTTTGAATATAAAACAAGTAACCGTCCTCCTCAACAAGGTTTGACGGTTACTTCAACGTAAAAGTGGTTAACTACTTAGTTGCTCATTAAAGATTCCACCGATTTGAATTAAGGATTATTACTTCTTGAACAGCTTTTATACCAACCGTTTTTTTGTATCGTTTTGCTTGCACAACAATTTCTGGTTTATTATGTGACATCCCTACTATATTGTCTGTTTAAGACTGATATCTAACCGTGCAAGTACATCCTTAAATGATTCAACTGAAGTCAACTCTTTAATGGCTTTGTAAACAGCATCCATACTGCTCCAATCGTTAACAACTACTGCATCAAAGCCCGCTTTTGATCGGCTTCCTCTATTCGCTTCAATCGCTCCTGCATTTCTTTCATCCGTTCCCATTCTGCCCGCAATTCTTCTATTAACTGCATATTTGGGGTAGTACCAGCGAAGCTGTCACTACCCCTATACAACATATATTGTGCAATACAACAGTAAAATGAGCATACCAATAGTTTAGGAAGTAGTATCCTAAAGGGTTAATACATTTGGATCCCTTATTGTGAATATACAATCTCTCTAATGTTATCTAATAATCTATCTGGGTTCGCCATGATATTCCTAAAACCAAATATCTCTGATATCTTATCTTGATGTTTTTGCATTTGTTATTCGTGGAAGAGATAAGCATCTTTCTCATAAGGTTGTGATAATATGCTTCAAAGCTGTTGCAGCTTTTTAAAAAAGTTTGATCAAAAACACTTCGCAAACCCATATTTCACGACAGACAAAAAGAAGCCATTTTGAAAAAAGATTAATCAAAATGGCTTCTTAATTTGTTATTAGTTATTTCGTTTTTTATAAAAAAGTTTGAGCATTTTTTAGTGGTCCTTCTTCAACTAAAGCACCCGTTAGTTGAAGAACATTCACACTAAACTGTTCCTAAAGTTTAAATAATCTATTTTTCATCCACTTCTAAATGTATTGGTTCAAAACCTTTGGCAATAAACTCTTCAGATGATTCACCAGATTGAGACCAAAAATCACTTTGTCCAATTTTTTCATCTTTAATATAGTAGGCATAAACAATTTCATATTCATTTTCAAAAATCACATGAAGTTCCACCGTGGTCTTTAGTTCATCATCGTCTGTATCGTTTATCTCCCATTTTTCATTAGGATAAATGGTTGTCAAGTACGTATTAAGCTTACCTATTGCTTCATTCGTTTGCGATTCAACGAATATAGGTAGCAATGCAAAATAACCAATAACAATAATAAGTATGGTTCCCGATACACTCCAAATCAGTTTCCGAATGAACGGTTTTAAGAAATAAGAAATGCTGCTTACTATGGCAAGTATTACGAATACATAAACAATAATTATGATTGATGTAGGATACATTGCTTTATCCCCCTTTTGTTGAACTAAACTGCCCCGTTAGTTGAAGAAGGAAAATGGCTAGGACAACCTTGTTAACAATTTACTCAATTTCTTTTTTGGGTGGTAGAAATAAAGTAATCAAAATAAAAAGGCCAATTATTAACTGAAAAGTAGGGAGACCAAAAAGAAACCCTTTGTTGTAACTATCAATAATTCTATATGCTTGAAAAGAAATAAAAAATATCATAAGTATTATTA
>NZ_JBFUKT010000321.1:0-1758 GCF_056400705.1 Paenisporosarcina sp. P5_A11 | reverse complement strand
CTACACCATATACAACAATGCCACCAAAGAAAAAGTAGAAGTACTGGGCATTGGTGATGAGGCACCTGATTTCACATTGGTTGATTTAAATGGAGAAGAGCATCGCTTGTCAGATTATAAAGGACAAGGTGTCTTTTTGAATTTCTGGGGAACATGGTGTAAACCATGTGCTAAAGAAATGCCTGCTATGGATCGCCAATATGAAACGTTTAAAGAACAAGGCGTTCAAATTTTGGCTGTCAATATTGCACAKTCTGATTTCGAAGTACAACAATTTGCGAGTCAGTATGGATTAGATTTCCCAATTGTCATTGATAAAACGAAAAGTGTAATGGAAGCCTACAACATTGACCCGCTTCCAACAACATTGTTAATCAATGCTGAAGGTAAAATCGAGCAAATTGTACGCGGAGAAATGACAGAACAGGACATTGCTGGTTTTATGGAGCAAATACGTCCTGAATAAGGAGTCAATCATATGAACAACATCATTTGTGCTTGTGGGCATGAAAATCCAGAAGGAACAGTGCTATGTGGAAACTGTGGTAGGCCCCTCACGAAAGAAGCTAAGAATCAAAAATTAGCGGACATGCGTTACGAAGGTACTGCTCGTCGTTCGCAAACGTATAACAAATCAATTATTGATAAAATTTGGAATTTTTTCTCGAGCGTGAAAATTGGAATAACAATTATTGTTGCGATATTAGTAGCTGCTGCAATCGGAACGATATTGCCTCAAGTATTATATGTTCCTGCTACTACAGAAGCAGACATTGCAGCTTATTATGAGCGAGTGTATGGTACATTCGGAAAAATCTACTATGAATTAGGTTTATCCGATTTATATGGTTCGTGGTGGTTCCAAACCTTGATTGGTATGCTTGGCATTTCACTAATTGTTGCAAGTTTAGATCGATTTATTCCATTGTATAAGTCCTTGAAAAAACAACGTACGAAAAGACATGAAAGCTTCATGAAACGTCAACGTCTTTATGCTCAAGGTGAAAATATCTTAGGTGAAAATTCTCTAGCGAAAAGCGAAGAAAAACTCAAAGAACTTCGCTATAAAGTAACGCGTGAAGATGGAGCATTATTAGCTGAAAAGGGACGTTTTGCAAGATGGGGCCCTTATGTTAATCATGTAGGACTGATTATTTTCTTGTTTGGTGTCATGTTACGTGCTTTACCTGGATTTTATGTGGATGAAACAATGTGGATCCGAGAAGGAGAAACACGTGCCATTCCAGAAGCACCTGGTTTCTACTTGGAAAGCAAAGAATTCATTTTAGAAACATACGACAAAGCTACAGAAGACGAAGTGTTTGGAGAGGCAATCGATCGAGTAGGAACCATTGCATCCAACTATCAAACAGATGTCGTGCTTTATAAAAAGCCTGAAGAAGCTTTACCAGGTCAGACGGATGATTTGAAAGAAGTAAAAAAAGAGTCTATTCAAGTTAATCATCCATTGAAATTTGAAGGCTATTCTGTTTTCCAAATGGATTTCCGTTTAGATGAGCTAAAAACGATGCACTTTAAATTATCAAATAAAGCATCTGGAGAAACACTAGGTGATTTAGCAATAGACCTTGTTAATCCTGAAACGTCATATGATGTTGGAAAAGGGTCAAAAGTAGAATTACTAGGCTATTATCCTGATTTTTCTGGATTTGAAAATGGAGAGCCTCAAACAAAATCTCCAGTTCCAAACAATCCAGCTTTCTTAGTGAAAATGTTCACCCCTGAAACTCCCGAAGG
>NZ_JBFUKT010000320.1:0-1780 GCF_056400705.1 Paenisporosarcina sp. P5_A11 | reverse complement strand
GAATTGCACCACTGACTAACCCTTGAGCGTACCCTGTGTAAACGAGCATCGTACCAAATGTATTGACATCTTTTAGTTGAATGCGAGCTTGAACTGGTGTGACTTTTCCATTCCTACGTTCTACAAATTTTTCTATCATTTCTTCTAAGTGATCGTATTTCACTGGGTCTACTATTTCAATTCCTGTTAGATCAATCCCAACTTGTGTTGCCGCCACATTCACCAGTTCGTGTGGACCCACTAGAATTGGCGTAACTAAACCTTCATTATACAAATTAAATGCAGCTTGCAGAACACGCTCGTCCGTTCCTTCGGGCAAAACAATTTTTATATATTTTTCTGAAATGGTTCGTTTAATTTCTTCAAACAAATTCGTCATGATGTATCATTCCTTTCATGGAAGATCAAAAGTATTTGTAGGTACAGGCTCTATGGATTTTCGACCATTCAGCGCCGGCGTCGAGCTTGAGTGGCGCTTTCCGCTTTTCATTGTCTAGCTATAAGCGCCAGCACGCACCTAAGCTTAGGGCCACAGGAGGTGGGTCATGAAGGCGTTGCGACAGAACGTCGCGAACTTAGCCTTTCTTCCATACTAATGCGAAAGCAGGCTTTCGAATCGGTTCTTCCAGCGCCGGCGTCGAGCTTGAGTGGCGCTTTCCGCCTTTCATTGTCTAGCTATAAGCGCCAGCACGCACCTTAGCTTGGGGCCACAGGAGGTGGGTCATGAAGGCGTTGCGACAGGACGTCGCGAACTTAGCCTTTCTTCCATACTAATGCGAAAGCAGGCTTTCGAATCGGTTCTTCCAGCGCCGGCGTCGAGCTTGAGTGGCGCTTTCCGCTTTTCTATTAGCATACACGATTTTGTCATAGTTCGTCTTGTCGGAATGGTGACATTGTAGGCATCTTTAGGGCTTTGTGGTAGACTGATTTTGAGTATTTCTTAATTATGAAGGAGTGTCCTATACATGAGTGCAGCAGCAGAAACTTTAGATGGTTGGTACGCGTTACATGATTTCCGTTCGATGGATTGGACATCTTGGAAACAAGTGTCAACTGAAGATCGCACCGCAGCGGTAATTGAATTCTTAGCATTTATAGAAGATTTAGATGTTGCACATGAAGCAAAAACAGGAAGCCATGCTTTTTATTCAATTATTGGCCAAAAAGCAGATTTTATGTTGATGACTTTGCGTGAAACGATGGATGAGTTACAACAGTTGGAAGCGAAATTCAATAAATTAGCTATTGCTGAATATACAATTCCGACTTATTCGTATGTATCTGTAGTTGAACTTTCAAACTACTTAGCTGGCGAATCAAACGAAGATCCTTATCAAAATCCACATGTCCGTAGTCGTTTATATCCTGAACTTCCCCGTTCACAATATGTTTGTTTCTACCCTATGGACAAACGTCGTGATGGCAATGACAACTGGTACATGCTTTCAATGGAAGACCGCAAGTCAATGATGCGCAGTCATGGTATGATTGGTCGCGGATACGCTGGAAAAGTAAAACAAGTTATCAGTGGTTCAATCGGTTTTGACGATTATGAATGGGGCGTTACCTTATTCGCTGATGATGTACTTCAATTTAAAAAATTAATTTACGAAATGCGTTTTGATGAAGTGAGTGCTCGTTTTGCAGAGTTCGGTTCGTTCTTCGTTGGTACGCTATTAGACGCAGACAAAACATCTGAATTTTTAAAAGTATAAATAATGAGGCTACGCATAATTGCGTGGCCTTTTTTTATATTGAACAGGAATTCCCCTCCCCTTTC
>NZ_JBFUKT010000319.1:0-1801 GCF_056400705.1 Paenisporosarcina sp. P5_A11 | reverse complement strand
CGACTGCTTTTATAATGGGCTCGGGGAAGATCGAGGTACTTTCTTCTTGCCAATATGAAACCATAGGTATATGCCGGTATACCGGAGGTCCTTGAACAAAAAGGAGAGGATCATTTTCCACTGAAACATACACACCCTTTTTGAGATAGTTTATGCTCCTGGTTTACAGAATGTGAAAACCACTATCACAGTGTATCGTTTCGCCAGTAATCCCACGAGATAATTGACTAAATAAGAATAATGCCGTATCGCCAACTTCTTCTGGTGTTGTATTTCGACGAAGTGGAGCACGCTCTTCAATTTCTTTCAATACACTATTAAAGTCACTTACGCCTTTAGAAGACAATGTGCGAATTGGACCTGCTGAAATCGCATTAACGCGAATGTTATGTTTTCCTAAGTCAGCTGCTAAGTAACGAACTGACATTTCTAAAGAAGCTTTTGCTACACCCATAATATTATAATTAGGTACTACTTTTTCTCCACCTAAATACGTTAATGTGACAATACTGCCACCTTCAGTCATTAAAGGTTTTGCTGCTTTAGCTACGACAGTTAATGAGAAAGCACTAATATTATGTGCAAGTAAGAATCCATCACGAGACGTATCTGAGAAATTTCCCGCCAACTCTTCTGTTTTTGCAAAGGCAATACAGTGAGCTAAGCCATCGATTTTCCCTACTTCTTGTCCAATTGTTGAAAAACATTTTTCAACGTCTTCATCATTCGTAACGTCACAAGGAAGAACTAATTCATGTTTTCCTTCTAATGTTGCCACTAAATCGCGAACAGACTTTTCAAATCGTTCCCCAGCATACGTGAAAATAATATTTGCACCTGCTTTATCTAAAGACTGTGCAATCCCCCAAGCAATACTCCGTTTGTTTGCTACACCCATGATAACGTATGTTTTTCCTTGTAATGACAAAGACATGAAAAAATCCCCCTAGTTAATTCTAATTATTATTACCTGGTACTAATAATACATCACAAGAAAGATTAGTGCAAAAAAATCTTTAAAAATAGTACTCTTTCATTGTTGCTAATTGTGGAATAGGATTTTTTCTATGCGCGGTTTCTTGTCGCCTATGAGCGAATCTGTTTCAACTATCTGCGGAACTGGACATTCTCTCCACTGTTATCCCGTCTATGAGCGGATTTGTGTCGGCTATGCGCTGTTCTTTGTCGTCTACCCGCGGTTTCTTGTCGCCTATGMGCGAATCTGTTTCRACTATCTGCGGAACTGGACATTCTCTCCACTGTTATCTCTATGAGCGGATTTGTGTCGGCTATGCGCGGTTCTTTGTCGTCTATCCGCGGTTTCTTGTCGCCTATGCGCGAATCTGTTTCAACTATCTGCGGAACTGGACATTCTCTCCACTGTTATCCCGTCTATGAGCGGATTTGTGTCGGCTATGCGCGGTTTCACGTCGGCTATCCTCGGAAATGGGCATCTCTTCGCATGCTTTCTACATAAAAAAGAAGCAACAGTCATTGTGGACTGTTGCTTCTTTTTAAAACTATATTTGTGTTAAGAACATGCTTGCTAACCCTAAATATATTAATATACTAATAATATCATTAAGTGTGGTAATAAAAGGTCCCGATGCTACAGCTGGATCGATATTCATTCGATGTATGAGTAGCGGAATGAATGAACCTGACAAAGTTGCGACAAATATGGAGCCAAAAATAGCGGTTCCGACTAAAAGTCCTAATAACAAATCATGTTGGATGAAAAAGACAATTCCCACACTGAATACTGCACAAACAATTCCTGTAATTAGACCAGTACCCGCTT
>NZ_JBFUKT010000318.1:0-1842 GCF_056400705.1 Paenisporosarcina sp. P5_A11 | reverse complement strand
ATACGAAGGTTATGTGAATATTGTCAATCATGCAAATCCACAAGAAAGCTATCGTGTGCCGTTCGCTGTTCGTGCAGTTGATAAAGGGATTGAAAGCATTGAAACGGATAATCCAGCCCTCAGCAAAGTGTTATGGAATCCTGCACATCCATTTATGGCGGGTCCTACGAGATATTTGAAATTCAAAGTAAATAACCCGATGAAAAATGTTCGAGCGATTATCTATAACAAAGACGGTCGTGCACTAGGTAGCACAAGTCCAAGCCCTATCAATGCTGAAACAGCACCGATAGACCAAGATTTATTTGTACAATATAGCGCTTCTTACTATCCGTTTATTGGAGATCCAAAAGATGAGATAACGGATAGTAACCTACCACAATCAGTATTAGCAGAAGGTCAATATACACTGAAGTTTAGAGCAGTAGATGCAGACGGTAAAACTTACGAGAAAGAGCAAATATTTGTTATTGACAATACATTACCTAAGCTTACCTTTAAAGATAAAGCTCCAGGTAAGGTGTACGAGTTAAAAGATTCAGATTTTACACAAGAAACACTTAACGGTGAAGCTCATAACGCATTTTGGGTTCATGCAAATCTATATGATGAAGGTGCAAATCTATTAGCACCACTTGGCATGACACAGTCTTCGAACACCCTTTGGTATTATTTTAATCAGAAAATTTTCCCTAATGGAGATTTTCCTGTTGAAGCAAACGGAGACGTGAAATTTGGTATTGAGAAGGAAGACATTGAGAATGGGCCGGCAACCGTTGTTTTATTCCCAATGGATAAGGCTACAAACGCCCATTTATTAAATGATTTCTATCCTTATGCCTTTGTAAAGGACGGTACGCCTTATGTAGTGCCAACCTACGATAAAGAAAAAGTGTATAAAAACGATACGTTAACAATGACTTTAAGTTTGAACAATGTTGAGAAACTTATGTCAGGTACGTACGATCTTGGTTTTTATAAGAATTTTGAATTTTTAGATGTAAAAGTGAATAAAGAGTTCCAACAATATGCTCAAGATAAAGGCTTAACTGTAACCGTAGACCAACCAGTCGTAAAGGAGCACCCAGTTTATACCTGGTCTAAAAAGAGCGTTAACGTAGGAGCTCATATAAACGGAAATGGATTCCAAGGATTTAGCGGGGACAGCCCGTTCCTTGATGTAACGTTTAAGCTAGTAGACGATCATTTCTATATTCTTGCAGATACAATGGACGGAGAAGAAAATACGAAAGACTTCAGCTACACGAAGTTTGGAGAGTCTGAACCAACAAAAATGACTCTGTTCAACCAAATTGACAGCTATAAAATTATACCGAAGCATTCCTATGTAGATTCATATTTGCGCCTTGAAGGATTCAGCGGTCAATCGACTAAAGATTTAACTAAGGTTGGAGTAAAAGTATACGCGCAGGATTCTAACGGAGTGAAATATCCAGGAACAGTTGACGATGCACAAGGATATTTCAGTGTGAAAAATATTCCGTTATCAAAAGAACCATACGATATCGTTGTTGATGCTCCTGGACATTTAAAGAGCATTCAAAAAGTGAATTTAGGTACAAAAACGACTTGGGGCGAGGATATTGGAAAGTATTTATTCGCTGCGTCTAAGCAGCCTACAGCTGCTGCGGGAGATGTGAATGGCGATAAAATGATTGATATTTCTGATGTCATCCAGGTGGTTGCTTTTTACGGAAAGGATCATAAGAAAGAAGACTTAAATCAAGACGGTATTGTTGACGAAAAAGATGTTCGCTTCATTGAAAAGAACTTCTTACGAGTAGGACCTGATGCTCCAAAAAATAAAAAACCAAAAGAAAA
>NZ_JBFUKT010000317.1:0-1844 GCF_056400705.1 Paenisporosarcina sp. P5_A11 | reverse complement strand
GAGCAAGAGGTTGGAAAACTACAAAATTCGATTCGGCAAGTGGCAGAATTAAAAGCGCGTCAGCAAATTGAGAAAGAGCCAACAACTCAGAAGAAAAATACGCAATTTATTGTAAGTGCGCTTATCTTACTTACTTCTCTTATTGGAACTATTTCTTTTGGGGATTGGAGAATCGCTATTGGAGGCATTCTATTAACCGGAATAATATTTGGTCTAATGAAGAGCATGAATCAACCTAAATCTGAAAAACATACAAAAGACTATAGTGAAGAAATAGTGTCACTGGAACAACAGCTGTCAAAGACTGAACAGCTAGCGGAACAAGTAAGATTATATAACGATCGACTTTTGCAGCTTATTGAGCAACGACGAGATAAACAACAAATGAGTACAAAAATTGAGCAAAACTTATTAGCTGCTAATCAGAATCATAGTGAAGCCAAAGAATCACTAAGCCAATTTCTTAGACTCCATGGATTTGATGGTTTATTACAGCCGCAAATGTTTCCTGAACTCTTTAAGCGGATTCGCCAAATTCAAGAAATTCACCATCTAATTTCTCGGAAATCACTGGAGTTTCAATCGATGGGTGATCAAATTCATGAACGACTTAGAATTATGAAAGATGTTACGGGCAAATCGCTTTCTGTAGAATCAGCATATAGGTCATTAAGGGATGTTGCCAATTCTCTAAAAGAGGACCAAAAAGAGCAAGAAAATGCGCAAATAAAACAAAAAGAATGGGTATCGCAATTGACAGAGAAACAACAATTATTTGAGATTCAGTCAAATGAAGTTCAATTGCTCTGGAATGAAGCTCAAGTTAGCGATGAATCTGCTTTCTATCAGGCCGATAGTGAATTTAGAGAAAAACAATCTCTACACCATGATTTACGAGCTATAAAAGCACAGTTAGATTCGATTGGAGAATTTCATTTAGCAATTGATGACGAACAACAACAGCATTTATCCTCAGAAGAACTTAGTGCGAAATCAAATGATTTTCTTAAGATTCGCCATGAATTGTTGGAGGAAAAAGCATCGCTGAGACAGCAAACAAATTCTATGTTAAGTGACGAAGGTTATGGTCAGTCTCTTCAACAATTTGAACAAAAGAAAGCAGAACTCGCAGAACTCGCTCACAAATGGTCTGTCAATAAGGCAATAACTGAAGCCATCAATCAAACTATGTATAACTTAAAAGAGAAGCGACTTCCATTTGTACTTAATACAGCACAAGAATTCTTCAACCAATTAACGAATGGACGCTACGATTCGCTTGAGGTAAATGAGGATGGGATATTTGAAGCTGTTAATCCACAAGGTATACGTTATCGAATAGCCGAACTTAGCCAAGCTACCAAAGAACAAGCGTATATTTCATTGCGCTTTGCATTGTCGGAATCTCTAGTAAAAACGATACCACTTCCAATCGTAATGGATGATCCATTTGTCCATTTCGATCGTTTTCGAGTGAAACAAATGGTACAATTAATGACAGATTTAGAAAACAGTCATCAGTTCTTATACTTTACATGTCATGAAGATATGACAACAATTTGGCCGCAAGCGCACATCATTGATGTCGCAGCATTGCAAAACGAAAGGAGTGTGCCATCGATATGAAACGCGTTACAGAATTAGCCGTGGGAGAAGCTGTAGACCACTTTCTATTAATTAAACAATCTACCAAAGCATTTACTACTACTGGCAATAAATTTATGACACTCATTTTACAAGATAAGAGTGGAGATATTGAAGCAAAGCTTTGGGACACAACGGAAGAACATGAAACGTTATATCATGCAGAGGCAATTGTCCGAGTAGGCGGTGAAATTCAACAC
>NZ_JBFUKT010000316.1:0-1851 GCF_056400705.1 Paenisporosarcina sp. P5_A11 | reverse complement strand
ATATCGAGATGAATTAGATTGGATGCTCTTGGATTTTGACTCACATGCCAATTTCTTTCATTACTTCAAACAATTAAACAAGTTTTATCAAGAAACTAATTCGCTCTGGCGTCTCGATCATGAGCAAGCTGGCTTTGAATGGATTGATGCGGACAATGCCAATCAAAGCGTGATTACGTTTATGAGAAAAGGCAAACGCAAAGGGGAGTATTGCATTGTTGTTTGTAATTTCTCTGCAGATGTTTACCATGACTATCGAATTGGTGTTCCATCATATGGAACCTATTTTGAAGCATTCACTAGTGATGCTGCATCATTTGGAGGATCAAATCAAATAAACAGTAGTCCAATTCAATCATTTAAGTTGCCTCACCATAACCAACCTTGCAGCATGGAAATTACGGTACCACCGCTAGGTATAACAATTCTCAAGAAAAAGACAAAAGCAAGACARAAGGGAGTCGATTCACATGAAATCTAAAAAATGGGTAGCCATGTTATTAGCAGGTGGTCAGGGGTCAAGACTCGGAGAATTGACTAGTGACTTAGCTAAACCCGCAGTACCATTTGGAGGGAAATATCGGATTATCGATTTTACCTTAAGCAACTGTACGCATTCGGGAATTGATACGGTTGGGGTACTTACTCAATACCGTCCTCATATTTTGAACTCATATATTGGTAACGGTCGTCCGTGGGATCTTGACCGTAATAACGGAGGAGTTTCAATGCTACCACCTTATCAAGGGAAAGATGGTGGTGAATGGTATAAAGGAACAGCCAATGCCGTGTACCAAAATTTTCATTTTATCGATCATAATAACCCAGAATATGTACTTGTGATTTCAGGAGATCACATTTACAAAATGGACTATAATAAAATGCTAGAAGATCATATCGAAAAAGGTGCACATGCGACCATTGCTGTCATAGAAGTACCATGGGATGAGGCAAATCGGTTCGGTATCATGAGTACTAACGATACAGATCAGATTATTGAGTTTGACGAAAAACCAAAACATCCAAAAAGTAATCTGGCCTCGATGGGTGTGTACCTCTTTAACTGGAAACATCTTAAAAAATATTTAACAGAAGACGAACAGGATAGCACTTCAACCAATGATTTTGGTAAGGACATTATTCCAAAGATGCTGGATGATGGTGCGAATTTACAAGCGTATCGATTTACAGACTATTGGAAAGATGTTGGTACGATTGACAGCCTGTGGGAAGCCCATATGGATTTATTGGAAGAACCGTCCGTTTTCGAACTAGGAAACCCTAACTGGCAAATCTATGCTGGGAACGCTAATCATCCCCCGCAATTTATCTCTAAAGAGGCTAATGTGACACAATCCTTAGTCAATGAAGGGTGTTTGGTATTTGGGAAGGTCGAGCATTCTGTACTTTCCTATAATGTACAAGTTGGAAGTGGCACAATAGTAAAAGATTCTGTCATTATGCCAAACGTGAAAATTGGAAAAAATGTCATTATCGAAAAAGCAATTATCGGTAGCGGTACAATTATCGAAGATGGTGCTGTCATTAGTGACCCTAATCAAAGGCTTACATTAATTGGTGAAAAACAACTTATTTCTGCGGAAAGTGCTTTGCTGCAATCTTTATAATTGATGATAATAGGAGGTAGCTTTAATGAGGAATGTTTTAGGAGTAATAAATCTCGTAAATGAAAGACCCATATTAAAAGAATTGACTCATCATCGTTGCCTGGCCTCCGTACCTTTTGGCGGACGCTATCGTATGATTGATTTCACCATGTCAAACTTTATGAATGCCTCCGTCAGCAAGGTGGCGATTTTCACTAAAGATAAATATCGTTCTCTCATGGAT
>NZ_JBFUKT010000315.1:0-1872 GCF_056400705.1 Paenisporosarcina sp. P5_A11 | reverse complement strand
AATTGGGTCCGGCTATACTGTATACGAGGCTGAGAGACATGTGGATATTGCATTCTCGCAAGAACCTGAAAGAAATGAAACGAGCATTATGTTTGTCGACGAAGACAAGAAAGTTATCGATTATTCAAAAGAACATACAAGTTTTTATACTGTAGAGAATATACCCAATAATTGGAAACAAACACTGCAGGAAAATAACTATACATCTATCATTCCTGCAAAAATCTATCATTTTCTGAAATTGAAGCGCATTACCCAGTTCAGTAGTGAACTGATAACAAGCCTGTTGAAAAATACAGATCGTAACACACGTCGCATCCTGAGTGAACTTGAACAAATGGGATTGCTCGAGGTCGTTGGAGAAGAATCATCAGGCCGTCCAGGAAGACCCAAAAAAACTTATGCCATAGTCTCGGATTCCGGGGAAAATGCTTGATTGAACATTAACCAAAAGTGCCAGCACTTCATGTTTTGCAGGACGTTTTTTGTCCCGAGGAAACGCGGGTGCCTGGCACTTTTTCTGCATGTTATACATAAAGTGGAATTGAAAATGCTTACAATAATTTAATATTAAGAAATGTCTAATATTTTATTTACAAACAGTGAAATCAGTGAGTATTCTAGTAAGAATAATCAGAGATAGAGCTTGCTGACTACGATCAATCGTGGTCCGAAGAGGGTTACGGGATAAAGTAGGTGATCGAATAGAGACATGGAATCAATTACCAGCATCCGGACATCAGCTAATAATGAATGGAAAAATTCTTTATCGGCGATGATATAGAACCCATAAAAGGGAAGTGCCCTTTCAGTCATAAAGCTATGTAAAGTTTGAATACATGTTAGGCCACAATTCTTTAAGTTGTTGTTTTTCGTTTGTCAGGTTTTTTAAACGTTGGATAGGTACTAATTTAAGGACAGTAATGTACGTAGTCGATAAAGGTATTGAAGTGGAAAATCATTGGCCAGCTCAGTCAGCTCTTTTTTTTTGCAAAGCGTAGTATGGGCGAATGAAGGGGAAATAAAAATATCTGTCGAAGTATATCCTATACTTATGGAAAAAGATGGAACGTTTATGATTGAGAAAGCAACGGAAAAGGACAAAGAATTTATATTGACTAAGGCTGCTGAGTCAGCAAGTGAAGGTGCTCAGCAAGCACTAAGTGCAGAAAAGACAAACCAAATATTTAATGGTATTTTAAATAAAGGTGGTTTTTACCTAGTCTATAGAAATGCGGACAGTTCAATAGCTGGTTGGATTTTGCTCGGTGAAAATACGGATTATTTTTCGGGTAAGAAACACGGATTCATTTATGATATTTTTGTCTTAACGCAATTTAGAGGTAATGGAATATCAAAGGAAATTCTAAAAGAAGGAATAAGTACATTAAAAAAATCTGGATATGAAGAAGTTCGTTTAAATGTTTTTGCCACTAATTATGCGAAGGAAATATATAAGAAGTTAGGATTCAAAGATTTAAACTCCATAATGACTTTATCTATCTAAATTAATCTTATTACATCTGTTGCTTTACTTATAAGTAAGGATATTTGTATAGAAAATGAGGAAATGAAAATGTCATCTACTGTAGAACTCACAAGATTTAAGGTTAAACAAGGTAAAACAGAAACTGTTAATAAATGGATGAAGATATAATGCATAATTCACCCCTTTTTTGTGTTATTTAAATATACACAGATAAGGGAGTATACCGTTTACTATTTAAGAAAGTGTTCCACCCTTATATGTTTGTACGGTTTGATTCGTCATGTTTCTCATGTTAATTCTATTATCTTTTATATTGTTAGCTTATTTATTCTTTATATTGTTATTGAAACAGCGGTCAGAAGAGGTATTAACAGTTCAATAAT
>NZ_JBFUKT010000314.1:0-1876 GCF_056400705.1 Paenisporosarcina sp. P5_A11 | reverse complement strand
GTTTATAACGGCGATTTCCCACTTGATGCAAATGGGGATACAAAAATCGGACTTGAACAATCTGATATTGAGAATGGTCCAGCAACGCTCAGACTATTCCCAAACGATAAGGCGAGAAATGGGYACATGTTTACTGATATGGTTTCCTATGCATTCGTCAAAAAAGGGACACCTTATGTGTTACCAACTTACGATAAGCAAAAAATATATTTAAACGATACAGTCACGATGACGTTGAATTTAAACAACGTAAAAGACTTGATGGCTGGAAACTACGATGTTGGATTCTATGATTGGCTCTTTCAGTTCCAAAGCGTAAAAGTGAACCCAGAATTCCAGAAGTATGCGGATGAAAAAGGATTAACAGTAACCATTGATGAGCCAATCGTGAAAAATGACCCTAATTATCCAGTTAACAATAAAATGGTGAATGCGGGTGCTCATATCAGTGGCGGTGAAGATTTCAAAGGAATCAGCGGTGATACGCCATTCCTTGATGTGACATTTAAACTGTTCAATGACGATTTAGGCACCATCTTAGGTTACACGTTTAACGTCCAAGAGAATACCGTTCCATTCACGTATACACAATACGGTGAGCAAGACCCGGTTGTCATCCAATCATTCAACAATATTAACGATATTAAGATCGTACCAAAGAGCTCTCATGTGATATCTTTTACCCATCTTGAAGCGTTCTATGGAAACTTTAAGATGGATTATTCCATCATAGGAGCAAAAGCATACGGGCAATTGAAAGACGGGACAAAAGTGCAAGGAACGATTGACAAAAAAGGTTTTGTAGATATCTATATTCCTGTATCGAAAGATCCAATCGATATCGATATTGTCGTTGAAGCACCTGGACATCTGAAGAGCATTCAGAAACTGACGCTTGGTTTGAAAACACCTTGGGGCGAAGACATGGGTGTGTATATACAAAAACAAGGTGCCCAACCCGTTGCAGTAGCCGGCGATGTGAATCAGGACGCGATGATTGATATTAATGATGTCATACAGGCAGTCGCCTTTTACGGCAAGGAAAATAAAAAGGCAGATATTAACCAGGATGGCATTGTGGGCGAAGTGGATATTCGCTTTATCGAAAAGAACTTCTTGAAAGTTGGCCCGGATGTACCTAAAAATAAGAAACCAAAAGAAAAATTAGGAAACAAAGGATTAGAAGATTTCTTGCGTGCAATTGGTCTTGAGCCGAAAAAATAAGCAGACCAGTTCTATTGTACACATTGAAACAACTATTCTAGAGCCAATTAGATATGTTGACAACTTCTCATGTACAAACTACAGATTGGCTCTAGATGAATTACATGTCTGGATTTACTTTTGATGCTAGTTCTTTAATAAAAGAAAGAGCAGATTACAAAGTAGAAAAGCTTCCTTTAAGCGAGGTTCCATATATTTTAGAGCTCAAGGTACCTGGTCACTTTGAGGTGCAGAGCAAACAAAATATTGGATTTGAATAAAAAGGAAAACTTTTTGGTAGGAATCATTATGTCAATCCTATTTATATTACAGCTGGTGATGTAAACCAAGACAACGTCATTGATGTATTGGACTCGATTGATATTCGAAAATCTTTGAAAACGGACAACCGTGCTTCCGACATTAACTTTGCTGGTACGGTTGATGCGAAGACATCGGCTTTGTTCAACAGAATTACCTATTACAAAACAACTATGTAGAAAATCCTCCAGCTCCAAAAGAGAACCAAGATGGTAAGACATTAGAAAGTATTTTGAACGAGTTGGGTATTCAGTAAACTGTATTTTATTTCATAGTACTCTAATGAATTCCCCTACTGCTGTGACTAAGAAGCATTTCTTGATCAAAGTGGTAGGGGTTAATCCAATCAATG
>NZ_JBFUKT010000313.1:0-1881 GCF_056400705.1 Paenisporosarcina sp. P5_A11 | reverse complement strand
CTTCAGTAGCTGTACAAACACCATTTTCATCTGTGTCGTCCCAGTTTTTCATAAAGATTCCGATTACGTCATACCCTTGTTGTTTCAATAAATGAGCTGCAACGGACGAATCAACGCCGCCCGACATGCCAACAACGACACGTGTATTTGCAGGATCTTTTAGTTGTTGCATGATTCTCACCTTTTCTATAATATTATTTTGTTCAAAAGTAGCATCAAAAGAGCCAGTTTTGGAACTCAGGTTAAGAACGCCACACCATGCCCGTACGATTACTCGTCGCTTTTGTGGCAACACCTGAGTGACCTGCTTTGTGCAGGCCCCGATGTGCTATTTTGATTGACTTTTGAACATTCATTTCTATTTTACAAGTCGTTTGACTACATTAGCTGTTAAAGTTGCTGCTTCTTTTATTTCCGCGTCCGTTACTCCATACCCGAAGCTAAAGCGAATTGAGTTGCGAAGTTCACTTGCTTTTTCGCCGTACATCGCAACTAGAACGTGAGAAGGATTTATTGAACCTGCAGTGCATGCTGAACCACTCGATACACTTAATCCCGCCATGTCTAGATTAACGAGTAATGATTCGACATCTGTACCAGCAAAGCTCACATTCAGGATATGCGGGAGTGTAATCTGTTCTTCACCATTTACTTTGAAATCAATTTCAGCTTGTTGCCAAATTGAAGCCATCTCTTTTTTAAATTGGCTATACTGATCGCGTTTTTCTTTCATTGTTTGTAGTGCGATAGTGACGGCTTCTGCGAAAGCCAAAATTCCTGGAACATTTTCTGTCCCCGCTCGACGTTTTCGTTCTTGTTGCCCGCCAAAGAATTGTGGTGATAACTTCGTTCCTTTCCGTTGGTACAAGAAGCCAATTCCTTTAGGTCCATTAATTTTATGTGATGAAACAGATAAAAGATCGACCTTTAAATCATCTACTGAAATTGGTAATAATCCGTATGCTTGAACAGCGTCTGTATGGAAAGTTGCCTTATGGTCGTTTAATAACTCCCCAATTTCTTGAATCGGTTGTATGGTACCCACTTCGTTATTACCAAGCATTATGGTAACTAATATTGTATCGTCACGCAGAGCTTGTTTAACATCTTCGACAGTTAGTCGTCCCTGCGAGTTAACAGGCAAGTAGGTGACTTCAAATCCTTCTTTTTCAAGCTTTTCACATGCTGTTAGAACTGCATGATGCTCGATTTGAGAAGTAATAATATGTGAACCTTCAGTTTTTCTGCCATAAGCAGTACCGAAAATCGCAAAGTTATCTGCTTCCGTTCCGCCACTCGTCAAAATAATATCTTGATCTTTTGCACCGATGCTACTAGCAAATTGTTGTCGCGCAATGTCTAATTGCTTCCGCGCTTCACGACCAGTCGCATGAATACTCGATGGATTGCCATACGTTTGCTCCATCGCTTCCATCATTTTTGTAATTACTTGTGGATGGATGGGTGAAGTAGCTGCGTGGTCTAAATAGATTCTATTCATGTCGAACTCCTTTATAAATTATTCAAAAAGTCGCCGTTTAGGTTTTGCAAAGTTTAAACGCAGGAATAGGTTATCAGTAATTCATAAGATTGACATTTTTAAAAAGCACATATTCCTGTTGTTTCCTCGCCTTTTTGAACAAGCATTTATATATAGTACATGTAACCGTCATCTGAAGGCGATTCACTGTACTTAGCTAAATCTTCAATTGTCGTTGTATCTAATACCGTTTTCACTGCATCTCGAATGCGTGACCACAATTCTCGTTGCGGAGGCGCTTCGTTTTCAATGCCTTCTACAGGTTGAATCGGTCCTTCTAAAACACGAATAACATCCCCCGCAGAAATTAAATGTGGGGGTTTTGAAAGCTTATATCCACC
>NZ_JBFUKT010000312.1:0-1881 GCF_056400705.1 Paenisporosarcina sp. P5_A11 | reverse complement strand
ACGCTGAACACATTCAAGTAGTTAAAGAATATTTAACTGTTAATGGAATGTTCTTTACAGTTGATAATGAAGATCCTATCTACACGGATGTTGTGGAACTTGATTTATCAACAATTGAACCAAACATGTCTGGACCTAAACGTCCACAAGACTTAATTCCATTGTCTGAAATGAAACTTGAGTTCAACAAAGCGGTTGTCGCTCCTCAAGGCAACCAAGGATTCGGTTTATCTAAAAAAGAATTTAATAAATCTGCAACAGTTACACTAGATGGTAATGAAGTGACAATTCCTACAGGCGCTATTGGAATTGCAGCCATTACATCTTGTACAAATACTTCTAATCCATTCGTTATGATTGGTGCCGGTCTTGTTGCGAAAAAAGCAGCAGAAAAAGGCTTGCGTCCACCAGCATACGTGAAAACTTCACTTGCACCAGGTTCAAAAGTAGTAACAGGTTACTTACGTGACGCTGGACTTCTTGAGCCATTAAGTGCTGTAGGATTTGACTTAGTTGGTTACGGATGTACGACTTGTATCGGTAACTCAGGTCCAATGCTTCCTGAAATCGAGAAAGGTATCATCGAAAACGACTTACTAATTACGTCTGTTCTTTCTGGTAACCGTAACTTTGAAGGTCGTATTCACCCATTAGTGAAAGGAAACTACTTAGCTTCACCACCACTTGTAGTTGCCTATGCATTAGCAGGTACAGTTGATATTGATCTTCAAAACGAATCACTTGGTAAAGATCAAGCAGGAAACGATGTTTTCTTTGCTGACATCTGGCCAACAACTGAAGAAGTTAAAGAAGTCCTTCTTAAAACAGTAACACCAGAATTGTTCCGCAGTGAATATGAACGTGTATTCAATGAAAACGAGCGTTGGAATGCGATTGAAACATCAAATGATTCATTATATACTTTTGATGAAGATTCAACGTATATTCAAAACCCTCCTTACTTTGAAGGTTTAGCAATTGAGCCGAGCCCTATTCAAACACTAGCTGGACTTCGTGTAGTTGCGAAATTCGGTGATTCAATTACGACTGACCATATTTCACCAGCAGGTGCGATTGGTAAAGATACGCCAGCAGGTAAATACTTGCGTGAACGCGGCGTAGCTGTACGCGACTTTAACTCATATGGTTCACGTCGTGGTAGTCATGATGTTATGATGCGCGGTACATTTGCGAACATTCGTATTCGTAACCAAATCGCAGCTGGTACAGAAGGTGGCTTTACAACTTACTGGCCAAATGGCGAAATCATGGCTATCTATGATGCAGCAATGAAATACCAACAAGACGGCACTGGCTTAGTTGTTTTAGCAGGTAAAGATTACGGTATGGGATCTTCACGTGACTGGGCAGCAAAAGGCACAAACCTTCTAGGTATTAAAACAGTTCTTGCTGAAAGTTACGAACGTATTCACCGTTCAAACTTAGTTATGATGGGTGTTTTACCTCTTCAATACTTGGCAGGTCAAAGTGCAGAAACACTTGGTTTGACAGGAAAAGAAGAAATCAGCGTAAACATTGCTGAAGGCGTAAAACCTCGTGATATCTTAACAGTTAAAGCTGTTTCTGCTGACGGTTCTGTAAAAGAATTCGACGTATTAGCTCGTTTCGATTCAGAAGTAGAAGTTGATTACTATCGTCATGGTGGTATCTTACCAATGGTATTACGTGACAAATTGAAAAACTAAAGTATTTTAGAAGACTGTCCTTTTTGGACAGTCTTTTTTTGTTTAGAATGACAACCTTACAAATGTGCCTAGACATGCCTCATACCGAGTATTTCCTCTTGTGAATGAATTTACATTCATTTTGAACATTGCTATGCTACACTTTTTACAGGCTTTTTATGTGGATATATAAGGG
>NZ_JBFUKT010000311.1:0-1895 GCF_056400705.1 Paenisporosarcina sp. P5_A11 | reverse complement strand
AGTCTCTTGATTGGGTTTTTTCTGCTATTTCAAGTGCTGAAACGATGTGCAAAGTAAGTGTTAATCATTAATAAACCTTGATATATAGGCATCTTAAAAGAGCCCAATTCATATGCGGATTTAGGCTCTTTTTGTATGTTTAATTTGGATTTTGTACCAGATTACTGAACGGGTTATTTGTTCTTAGGTTAGGGCTTATTTTCAACATCCAGTAGCTGTTAAGTTATTTATGGTTTTAAAAGCACTTTAATACAATCTTCTGTTTTGGTGTCAAACACTTCATAACCATGCTTAGCTTGATCTAGAGGAAGTACAGGTGTGATGATATCGCTAGGGTCAACCTTACCCTCGGCTATTAAATTGTAAAGATGTGGCATGTAGTGTATAACCGGTGCTTGTCCTGTTCGAATATTGACACTGCGCTGGAAAATGTCCGCTAGAGTGAACGGAAGAACGCGTTATCTTTGATACGTTGCAGGAGAGCCTGCAGAACATTGTAAAGCATGCGCAGGCGGACAATGTTGAGATTCTGCTAAGCAAACAACGTGAACATGTACTTTTAAAGGTGAAGGATAACGGGATTGGTTTTTCCCTTTTTGAATCTATGATTAAAGCTAAATCCGAGCCGCATTATGGTATTTTGCATATGAATGAACAAGCTGAACAGCTGGAGGCTACCCTTCAGATTGATAGTTCAGCAGGAAAAGGGACAAAAATCACATTGTTGATTCCAGATTCAGAAACAAGGGGGGATTATAATGATTCAAATATTAGTGGTGGATGATCATACTGTCTTGCGGGATGGAATTCGCAGCATATTGGAGCTCGAATCCGATATGCAAGTAGTTGGAGAAGCCGTTTCCGGGGACGAGGTATTGAAGAAAATGGAGGAGTGCAGGCCTGATTGTATTTTGATGGACATCAATCTTCCTGGAAAAAATGGAATTGAGGCTACATCGCTCGTGAAAAAACAGTATCCGAACTGCCAGGTTCTCGTATTGACCATGTATGAACACGACGAATACCTAATAGATGCGCTTCAGGCAGGTGCAGACGGCTATTTATTGAAGGATTCATCATCCGAACAAGTGGTGGCGGCAATTCGGATGGTAATGCAAGGGGATTCTGTTATTCATCCGCGCATGACAAAGAAGCTAATTAGTTATCATCAGCAGCAAACGGAATCGAAACCAAACGAAAATGATCTGACAGGGCGTGAAAAAGAAGTCCTGTCTGAATTGGTCAAAGGTCTTAGTAATAAAGAAATTGCTAAATCTCTAAGTATCAGTGACAAGACGGTTAAAATTCACATCAATAAGATTTTCAAAAAGCTGAATGTGAAAAGCCGTACACAAGCAGTCATTTATGCCGTTCAAAATCAACTAGTTCCTTTTCTTAAAGAACTGTCCTGTGCCTACACAAGGTACGGATAGTTCTTTTGTTTTATGTTGGTATAGAACCAAAGGCTGTAGCAATTATACCTTTTGATTAATTTTCAGAAAATTAAAATAGCGGGATAATAAAGATAGATTTGAAGTTTACTAGTTTCATCTATTTATTATTTTATAAGGAAAAGGAGAGGTTCAAATGAATAAAAATAAATTGAAAGCATTTAAAGTCATGACTACTGCAGCTGTAACATCCTTAATTCTTTCGTCATTCACAGTTTTTGCGGAAACGAATGACACTTCAACGGAGCTTCAAACATTGGGAGAGACAGCGGAGCAAGGAAGTAAGGATCTTTATAGTAATGCTGTTAAAAAAGAAGGTTTAACTAAAGAATATAGCCCTAATCAATTGGTCCGCCTAATCGTTGAAGTTGAACATCCAACTGATGTGGAGCAATCATCAAAAAATAAAAAGTCGATTATGAAGCAAAAGCAAGACAAAGTGAT
>NZ_JBFUKT010000310.1:0-1909 GCF_056400705.1 Paenisporosarcina sp. P5_A11 | reverse complement strand
CATAGTGCCAATCCGATCAAGGCAATAAAAATTAATGCTATTATCAGTATTACCATCCAAGAGAAGGGATCCTGATCAGCAATAGGTAAGGTAACATTCATACCAAAAAAACTAAATACAAGTGTAGGAAGTGTTAAAAAGACTGTAAATAAAGTAAGAGTTTTCATTGTATTATTCAATTCATTCGATATTAGCGAAGAATATGACCCAGTTATACTGTTCAAAATTCTTGTATATAATTCTGTGGTCTCAATTCCTTGATTATTTTCAATTTTTATATCTTCTAGAAGATCTTTGTCATCTTCGTATAACTTTACGGAATTCGTACGAAATAATTTGATTATGATATCCCCATTACCCTTCAATGATGTGAGAAAATAAACCAAACTTTTTTCAATCCCCATTAGGTCATAGAGTTGCTTGTTCGTCAATGAATCACGCAAATTATTCTCTATTTTAAGACGTTGTTTGTTGAGCTGTTTTAATTTTTCTATATACTGAGTTGAAATTGAAAATAATATCTCTAATGCAAAACGACTCTTCATTGAAGTATTAACATTTTTCTTGATTACATTTTCTAAAGAGTTAGTCGATTGGTTGCAAACCGTAACAATGTAATCTGTTCCTAAGATGATTCCAATAGGAATGGTAATATAGGAATCAAATTGACCGTGATTCATATCAATAGTTGGAAAATCATTAATAATTAACGTACAATTCGTCTCTTCATCATATTGAATCCGAGCACTTTCTTCTAAATCTAACGGATCTCTTAAGAATTCAATTGGGATATTACAAAGTTGAGATACCTCTGTCAATTCTTCTTTTGACGGTGCGGTCATATTGATCCAGCAATCCTTCTCGAACTTTTCTATTATTTCTAGAATTCCATCACGAGAGGATTTATAGGTAATAAACACGATTTATCACCCTTTCTATCTTTAATCTAAAGTCTTACGTAAGTAAAGATCTAAGTGAACCCAATGCCACATCAAGAATTAATAATTCATACAAAACCAATCATTCAACTCATAGAAGCCAGATCTTTATCGCCTTTTTCTGCGAGACATTCCTTCACCCCTTAAAGGGATACGGTCAACATGTTAACGAAAAAAAACGCTAAGCCTTCGTATATGACCTGCTTAGCGTATTTTTAACTTACCTGCAGAAGGTTTCACTGAATCCCTCCAGCGGAATTTACAACAATTGATGGGACTCAGCCTTTCACTATTCTTTCTTAGGAATCACAGGTACCAGAAGGAATGAATCATACTTTCCACCGGTATAAATCGAATGAATTCCTTTGTTCACTGTTTCCGTGTGCCTATAACGCCTTGTATCACCTGATGGGTTTTCTTCGATGATTATCTCGCTTCCTTTTATAACCAGCACCAGACTTTCTCCATCTCTTAGGAGAATGCTTGATGGTAATATTTCAATTTCTACTGGCACAATCTCGCCTTTATTAAGCTTCAATAATCTCTTGTGCTTAAGTACCGGCTGATAAGGAGTAGATCTTTCAGGATCCAACTCTCTATGGGAAACTCTCAGCCATCCATTGGCCACCTGCCCGTTTTCAATATGGTTAAAGTCTGGCAGGAACACTTCATTGCCTCGTCTGTCATACTTCTTAATGCCGACAAAAATATCCATATCATCCGTGTCTTCGGCGGAGACCCAGAGCTTGAGCTTCATATTTCCTGTGAGCTCGATGTCCTCGTCAGCGGTAAATTTAAATCTTAAATCACTGTTTTCTGTCTCACCGGGCTCGGCATTATAGGTGAGTCTGGTTTCGTTCTGACCAGGGGTATGCTGCAGGGACATTTCTTCGCCATTCAGATATTGTTTGGAATATTTTGTTTGGGCTATCGGCCACTCATTCGCGGTGCGAATGTGTCCCTTATAGAAT
>NZ_JBFUKT010000309.1:0-1915 GCF_056400705.1 Paenisporosarcina sp. P5_A11 | reverse complement strand
ATGAAAAGATGTAGTGTCTAAGTTGAGGCTTTTGATCTTCAACTAACGGGGCAGGTTAGTTGAATAAGATTTAAGCTTAGAGTAGGGTTAATTTAACTGACAATTCATCCACAAACGAGGTGCTAAATGGTTAAATTACAAAAAGAACTAGACCAAATAATAAAAAATTCTATTGCCCCATTATTAAAAGCAAGAGGTTTTAATAAACATGGAAGAAATTATTTTAAGGACTTAGGGGATATGGGTTGGTGTTTCAATATTCAATCAAGTTTATATAGCCATCAAGAAAACATAGATTTTACTTTTAATGCTGGAATATTTGTATCCAATGCTTATGAAGTTTATTTTAATGATTCATCACCAAAGTTTCCGAAAGAATATCACTGTATTGTTCGTAAAAGGGTAAGCGAATTAAAAGGTGTTTTTCAAGAAGAGTGGTATAAATATAACGAAAATGTCATTAGTGATAAACTTTCTGAACAAATGAAAAATGATATGGAAGATATTATAATGCCTTTTTTTAATATTGATAATATTGATGAACTAATCAACTATATGATGAAGGATGAGAGATGGGAACCCCAAGGAACGGCAATGTTAATTGTACTTATGCAACAAAATGGTTATGAACAAAAAGCACAAACACTCTTTGATGAACAGTTTCAACTTTCTAATGAACAATACAAAGAGTTTCTAAAAACGTTAGGAGATAGAATTGGATTGGCTTATTAAACTAACGGGTGCTTTAGTTAAAGATCATTGGGCTCTTTGGCGGCTTTTTCTTCTTGAACTAACGRGGCAGTTTAGTTGAACAATGGTATTTAGAAATGGAGTTAAAAAATGAATATTAAATTTAAATACCGAATTGGTTTAATAATACTTATGATATTTTTTATTTCTTTTCAAKCATATAGAATTATTGATAGTTACAACAAAGGGTTTCTTTTTGGTCTCCCTACTTTTCAGTTAATAATTGGCCTTTTTATTTTGATTACTTTATTTCTACCACCAAAAAAAGAAATTGAGTAAATTGTTAACAAGGTTGTCCTAGCTATTTTCCTTCTTCAACTAACGGGGCAGGTTAGTTGAATTGTCCATTAAAATAACCTATGGTGGTGCAAGAAAAAATGCGAAAAGTATCTTATCCTTTTCACCTAAATCAAATTCATCCTTGATACCAGGACAATTTTGGGCCATACCTTTACCTTCTGATAAGTTCGCATGCGGGCGTGTAATTGAAGTGTCAAAAGTATATAAGCGTACTTTCTTGGCAGGCATAATGGATTGGATAGGTGATAGTCCTCCGACTACAGAAACAATTGCAGGAAGAAAGACACTGGAACAAGGCGATGTTCATATAAAAACTATCCATGAAACAGGGGTAGATGGCATGATATTTGGTTATCGTTCATTAGAAAAAGATGGAATTAATCCAGACATCTTTAAATCTGAACAATGTTTTTCAAATACTTGCATGCTTATGAGAGGATACCAAGAAATACGCCCTGTTACTAAAGAAGAATGGTTAAAATATCCTACCTTTTCTATATGGGGTTACTGTGTTATCAAAGATTTGGCAGAGGATTATTTTATAAATTGTAATAAAGAATAATGCTTCTTCAACTAACGGGTGCTTTAGTCAAARATCATCGGGTTGCATAAGCAGCCTTTTTTTATTGAACTAACGGGGCAGGTTAGTTGAACAAGGTTTTTTCAGTTTTAGATATAATTATTAGGAAAAACAATTTAAACTAAAGGTGCAGATTCCAAAAGATAGAAGATTAGATAAACACGTGTAACAAAATTAATGGAGATCTTGAGGTGAGTTTCTATGAATGATTCAAAATATCTGCATATGCCATCAGATTATGTTTGTCCATTTTGTCTTGTTGTAAATGGTGTAGAGGATGAAGGG
>NZ_JBFUKT010000308.1:0-1921 GCF_056400705.1 Paenisporosarcina sp. P5_A11 | reverse complement strand
GGTGTCGAACGACCATATTCAGCTGAAGACGTTATTAAATTAAGAGGTTCAATCGTCATCGAACAAACACTTGCGACTTTAGGTGCTAAGCGACTTTGGAATCTTGTGAATACAGAAGACTATGTAAATGCTCTTGGCGCACTGACAGGAAATCAAGCGATGCAACAAGTAAAAGCGGGATTAAAAGCAATCTATTTGAGTGGTTGGCAAGTAGCTGCGGATGCTAATCTATCAGGACATATGTACCCAGACCAAAGCTTGTATCCAAGCAATAGCGTACCACAAGTGGTGAAAAGAATTAATCAAACGTTGCAACGTGCTGATCAAATTCAGCAAGCGGAAGGTAAGGGCGATACATATTGGTATGCCCCCATTGTAGCGGATATGGAAGCTGGGTTTGGTGGAACACTGAATGTATTTGAATTAACCAAGTCGATGATTGAAGCTGGTGCAGGAGGGGTGCATTTAGAAGACCAACTTTCTTCTGAAAAGAAATGTGGTCACTTAGGAGGAAAAGTTTTGCTTCCTACTCAAACTGCAGTGCGTAATCTAATCGCTGCACGATTAGCAGCTGACGTAATGGATGTACCTACTGTGCTTATTGCTCGTACAGATGCAAATGCAGCTAATCTAATTACAAGCGATGTGGATCCGTATGATCATCAATTTATTACGGGAGAACGAACGCCGGAAGGTTTTTATCATACTAATGATGGTATCGATCAAGCAATTGCCCGAGGTCTTGCATATGCACCATATGCAGATTTGATTTGGTGTGAAACTTCTGAACCGAATATTGATGAAGCTAGAAAGTTTGCTGAAGCCATTCACGAGAAATTCCCTGGTAAACTGCTTGCTTATAACTGTTCTCCATCATTCAATTGGAAAAAGAAACTGGATGAAAAAACGATTGCAAGCTTCCAACAAGAGCTTGGGAAGATGGGTTATAAATTCCAATTCGTTACACTTGCAGGTTTCCATGTACTGAATTACGGGATGTTCGAACTTGCGAAAGACTATAAAGAGCGAGGCATGGCGGCTTATTCTGAGCTACAAGAAGTGGAGTTCGCAGCTGAACAAGATGGCTACACAGCGACTCGACATCAACGTGAGGTTGGAACGGGTTACTTTGATGAAGTTTCACTTGTTATTTCAGGCGGAACGTCATCTACGACGGCCTTATCTGGTTCAACTGAAGCAGAACAGTTTAAGCATGAGGAAGTAGCGGCAACTGAAGCGGAATGAAGACTCAAGTGCTAAAGTATTAGATCATGACTAAACCTAGTGGCAACACTGGATTTTTGTTAAAAGATAAGAAAGAATAATATTTGGGACTACCATGAACAGTGTTCATGGTAGTTTTTTATTATGGAGTCAAATATTTTAAAACGTATATTTTTGGTGCAGATTAATACAAATAACTTTATCTCTTAGGTATCAGAAATATTTAAAAAAACATCTTGTGCTGCGTACTTACCTATAAATTATCCTGTGCCCAATGGGTTTCGGGGGGCTTTGGAAAGCACTGTGCTGCATCTTACCTAATGAAGAGTATTTATCAATAACGAGTCCGCGAGAGTTTTATACAACTACAATAAATAGCTTCATAGTAAATCATTTTATATCACCCTAATCAAGTTTCTTTTGAAGGTTTTGACAAGTTCTTGAAATTCAAGGCTATCCCATCGTGTCTCGTTAGTTCAATAAGAATTACTACTCTTGCTTTTCATTTTTTCGTATAGCCAAGGTATACCTTGAAAGAAAATGATACCTAGAATAACGGCTAGTAATATAGATATTCCAATGACATTTGTTATAAATAAACAAAGCAATACAACTAAAAAGAAGAGTCTCCAATACAAAACCATTTTTTTCAAAACCACACCTACCTCTTAGCAACTCCTGATTTTCCGAGTTAATC
>NZ_JBFUKT010000307.1:0-1936 GCF_056400705.1 Paenisporosarcina sp. P5_A11 | reverse complement strand
CCATTTAAAACTGAAGAGGATGCAATAGCAATTGCAAATGATTCTATCTACGGGTTGGCCGGAGTCGTATGGACGAATGATTTGCGAAGAGGTCAGCGTGTAACATCACAAATCCATGCAGGGTTGTTATGGGTCAACTGCTGGTATGTTCGTGATTTACGAACACCATTCGGAGGAGCAAAAGCGAGTGGTATTGGCCGCGAAGGTGGAAGACATAGTTTTGATTTTTATACAGAAGCAAAAACGATTACGATAAAAAAATAAGATAAAAACAAAAGGTGGCTTTTGCACACCTTTTGTTTTGTATTAGGAGGTTTTTTAGTTGAAAGGTAAGAATGTCCAGTATGCAACAGAACTCTTAGAAGCAGAGAAATCACGCCAAGGCATTATTCCTCTAACAGAAGTGGATAATTCTTTAACGGTTGAAGATGCTTATCAAATTCAATTAGAAACAGTAAAACTTAAAATTGCTCAGGGTAAAGTAATTGTGGGCAAGAAAATAGGTTTGACAAGTGTTGCAATRCAAAAAATGTTGAATGTGGATGAGCCAGATTATGGTCATCTTTTTGATGATATGCAAATAGAAAGTGGAGCTATAGTTAAAGTTGATTCAATGATATCTCCAAAAGTAGAAGCTGAAATTGGCTTTGTTCTAAAAGAAGATTTAGTGGGTCCGAATATAACGTATATTGATGTTTTAATGGCTACCAAGTATGTAGTACCGACACTTGAGATTATTGATAGCCGGGTGAAAGATTGGAAGATTAAATTAGTCGACACGGTGGCTGATAATGGATCATCTGCAAAAGTGGTTGTTGGCAATAAGACCACAACGATAGATTTAGTGAATTTGCGTACTATTAGTATGGTTCTTTTTAAAAATGGAGAGCTTCAAGGAACAGGTGCAGGAGCTGCAGCACTAGGTCACCCAGCGTATGCAATTGCATGGCTTGCAAATAAATTAGCTGAATTTGGAATTACGTTAAAAAAAGATGAATTAATTTTACCAGGTGCATTATCTGCTGCGATTTCAGTTTCAGCAGGAGACACCATAGAAGCTAAGTTCGGAGCACTTGGCTCTGTAACAGTTCATTTCGAATAGGAAAATGAGAAAGGAGATTGAACATGGCTAAAATAAAAGCTGCAATTATTGGCTCTGGTAATATCGGAACGGATTTAATGTACAAATTAGAAAATAGCGATGTTATAGAATTAATCGCAATGATAGGAATTGAATCAGATTCAGATGGTCTTAAAAGAGCCAAACAAAAAGGCTATAAAGTCTTTTTTAATGGAATACAAGCCATAGTTGAAAATCCTAGCATGGTAGACATTGTGTTTGATGCAACTTCAGCAAAAGCCCATGTCCACAATGCCGAAATATTAAAAGAGTTATGTATATTAGCTATCGATTTAACGCCTGCAGCAATAGGGCATTTCTTTTGCCCCGCGGTTAGTTCATTACCAACTTCTTTAGATATCATGAACGTTAATATGATTACTTGTGGTGGACAAGCAACGATACCGATTGTTCATGCTATTAATCAAGTGGCTGATGTTACATATGGGGAAATTGTTGCTACGATTTCTAGTTTAAGTGCTGGACCAGGCACTAGAGCAAATATTGATGAATTTACGATTACAACACGTCGCGGAATAGAAGAGGTTGGGGGTGCGGATAAGGGCAAAGCTCTAATTATATTAAATCCTGCAGATCCACCTATTTTAATGCGTGATACGGTCTATTGTGAAGTGAAGAATATGGATGAAGCTGCTATTAGAAAGTCAATTAAAGAAATGGTTATAAAAGTGAATGAATATGTTGGTGGCTATCGTTTAAGACAAGAACCAATGTTTGAAGGGAATTGTGTAACCATTCTTATTGAAGTTGAAGGAGCAGGCGATTATTTCCCTCCATACGCAGGGAATCTAGATA
>NZ_JBFUKT010000306.1:0-2006 GCF_056400705.1 Paenisporosarcina sp. P5_A11 | reverse complement strand
ACCTAAGCAGCCCAAAGGATCTAATAGCTGTCATAAGAGGTTGTTCAAATCTATTCTTCGTCTTCACTTGACCAAGTATAAAATAATGCTGAAATGCCAACTTTCATTGCTTCGTCAAAGCATTCAAGTGATTCCTCGAATTCACTATCCCCTTCATACATATTTCGGTTTACAATAAACTTGTCTTCAATAGTTACAACCTTCCAGCCTTCATTGCTGACATACTTTATCGCTTTGTTCAATGCTCTTTTTTCATTTATTGATTTAACCCAACAGTTTACATATGCACCTACACATTCTTCTCTTTCTGGATTATTTGGGTGCGGAATAGCATCTAACATAAAGTAATATATTGTCATAGAACCCTCCTGCTTGAACATTTTTTCATTTTACATACTAAGGCAACAGTGGGCTACCACTTACACTATAAATTTCTAATTTCAACAAAAATCATAACAATTCCTTTGCCCCGTTAGATAAAGAAAAAGAGCACTAAGCAGTCCGATATTAGAAGGGTTTTAATTAGAATGTTGTAATCCTTTTTTTATATAAACCTAACAAAGAAAGAATGACTACAAAAATTACAGTAAATAAGATTACCGACAATAAAATTAGAATTAAGGATAATAAGTATAAGTTATTCTCTAGGAATCCTACATAAACAAATCCAATATTTAAACTTCCCAAACCATTTAATTCTACAAAATTGAAAATTCCATATCCCACTAAAATTATGAGTATATGAAAAACAATTGAATAAAACAAAGACTGTCTTATCCTTTTCAAGAACCTATCACCTTTTTCCAAATTTATAAATTACAGTATCTTCCTTATTTATTGTGTACTATTCTTTCGCAAAACACAATTCTTTTTTGATTTTTCTGTTAACTTAAGAAATAAAAAAACTCTTAGGTAAAGTAAACCCAGAAGCTTTATTGAACAGAATTTTGGAACTCAATCTTTAAAATTAATGTAAAGAGAAGACAAGCGGAACTAAAGCACTTGTTAGTTGAATGCATAAATTTCAAGCTAATTTAATAATCAATAGAGTTAGCTATATCTACTAAGATCTCAGGCGTAACTTTGTTTGAAACGCGCTTATCGATATTTAATGTGTATTGCCAATTACCCCTTTCGAAAACAAGAAAGTTAAAGCCCGAAAATGTCATATAAGTGGCTACAATCCCATTCTTTAATTCAAAGGTTTTTATCACGTATTTCTCTCGAATAGGCAATTTATTCTTAAGTGGTCGAACATCTATTTTATAATGATTTTCAGATATTTTGTCATTGATCAACGTCACTTCAAATGAGTCATTTGCGTCACCATCTAGATCATTTAATCTACCAAAATGATGAGTAAAGCTTACCGGTGGTACTCTTAGTGGTAATTTTAGTTTTTCATTAAAATGTTTTTCAAAATCGCCCGATGCTGCTTCAACGGTTTTGTATCCTATTTCTGGATATATTTCTTCATAAGAACTGGGCTTATCACTTGTAGTTGCATATACCGTTGAAAATAACGTAATAAAAGAAGCCAAGAAAAGAATAGTTTTAGTCATTTTTTATCACCTCCACTTACTTAAGTGTATTATTTCCAGAGTCATTTTAATTATCAAAAAACATTGCTTGTTAACTTAAACTGATCCTTAGGCAGGACAGCCATTCACCGTTCTAACCTAGGCGGACATAAAAAATAAAAGTAACAGAGGCATTCTTAAGCTTGTGTTTATTGTTCATTTTTTTCACGGTCGATGAAAGAAAGATTATCTTAACCATATAGGGATTTAAAAATATAATTGATTATCTAGTTAGGAATTGTTATAGGGAGATTGATAAATACCTGCAAAAAGCTAGGACGTATATTTCTACTTTCATTTCTCATACTAAAAAAAAGGAGTGATACCTATGGCGAAACGGACTAAGAAAAATGACGCAGAACAAAAGAATAAACAAGGGTTTGACTCTAGCAAAACAGATTCAGAATTCTCCAAAGAATTTGGCAG
>NZ_JBFUKT010000305.1:0-2017 GCF_056400705.1 Paenisporosarcina sp. P5_A11 | reverse complement strand
GCATGAAGCCAAAACGCATGGTGCGTATTTCCGTCTGGCATCTGTTCATCTGTAAAGTCCGAATCACTTAGCTCATAGACGCCAGGTTTATGGTCTTTTAGCGTCAACTTCGAAAAAGTGTTATCGATGATAAACTTTTGATTAACGACCTCGTATCTCACCTCATCTGTATCTGTTGAACGAAGTTTGATGGTATACTCACCTTCTGGTAGTGTCTGCATCGGTTGTTTGATGTCTGTTTTTTCATCTTTCGGATCGCCGATAAACGGATAATACGTTGCCGCGAATAATGTTCTTAGTTCCGTATCAAGAGGCGCACCTTTTAAGCTGAAAGGTTTTAACGAACTTGCTCCAAGTGCTTTGCCGTCTTTATCATAGATAATCGGCCATAAATCTTTCATCGGGCTGTTTAAGCTGAATTGGATATAGCGACTTTGAGGTATCCTAAATAGATTCGGCCAATTTAGCGTTGAGATTGCTGGATTCAAGATCTCAACGTCTCCGATTCCTTTTTCAACGAAGCGAGTCGCGAACGGAATGCGATAGTGTTCATTTGGATTGTCATGATTGACAATGTTCACATACCCTTCATATTGTCCCATCTCTGCACTCGCAGGTACGTTAACCGTTGCCGTTACATTTGTTGCCTCCCCTGCAGCGACCGTCACAGTTGCTGAAGAAGTCGTTACGGTTACATTGTTCGCTGCTGCGTCACTTACCCAAGCACTCTCATTATCAACCGGTTTACTATATTCAGCCGAAACGTCGAATGTTTTCGCTTGGGTACCGCGGTTTTTAAAGACAATCGTACGGTTTTTTGTGTTTGTGCTATCGTCTTTTTTGTAAATCGCACCAAATGTCAATGCGCCTTTTTCATACGCGTTCTCTATAAAGCCACCATTTCCATCACCTATTATCGTGGTGTCTTGTACCTTGAATGCCATCTCGTTATGAACGGCTTCTGCTACATCTACTTCACCTGCGCCTACTTCGTACACSGAATAGTCGCCGTTTAGTTTGTCCGCACTATTCATCAACGCTGCTTTGACATCAGCYGGTTTGTAATCTGGGTGTGCTTGTAAAATCAGTGCAGCAATCCCTGCTACGTGCGGAGAAGCCATTGATGTACCCGAAATACGGGCATACGCTTGTGAGTAATCAATTCCTGGTTCTGGACTGTGGATAWATTCTGGATATGTCGAGTAAACCGATACCCCAGGAGCCACAACGTCMGGTTTAATGTCATAGGTTGACATAACCGGTCCTCTTGAACTGAAACCTGCCAAAYKGTTTCCTTCTGWKACAATYGACCCGATWTCSGTAAAYGTAATTGAATCCGTTTCAGCMGCTGYTTTTAAGCGYTCGCCGTCTGCTTTTGASAKGCGGAAKGTTGGGATATAMCCARCCSMACTTGCTAAATAGTTATCRATGTCGCCGTCGATATTGTTATACATGATTGCCGCCACTGCGCCTGCTTTTTGCGCATTCACAATTTTCTCACTAAGCGCATGCGTTCCGCGCTCTATCAATGCTATTTTCCCTTGCAAATCAACATCTTTGAAATCATCCTTGCCACCTAAGCCAACAAACACAACTGGATAGGTTTTGTTTTCAAGTGTTTCTACATTGTCATTGAACCCTTTGCCCAGCAACTTAAAGTTGGTGAACGTTTCGTCACCTACTGACGCGGTTGCGGTTGGAATCGATATCGAGAAGTCACTTGCACCAACCGTAATCGGAAGCGCTGCTGCTCCAGGTGTGCCAAGTGTATATGCGTAATTACCTGCGTTTCCTGCTGCAATGACGCATGTAACACCAGCGATTGTCGCATTGTTAACCGCGATTGCTTCTGCTGATAATGGATTGTTACTCGCTGCACCAAGTGACAKGTTAATGACTTTCATGCCGTCACTAACGGACTTGTCAATGGCTGCAACAATCCCGCTTGAAGCACCAGAACCGTAAGGACCTAGTACGCGGTAGACATATAAGTCAACGCCAGGGGCTACCCCTTGTG
>NZ_JBFUKT010000304.1:0-2070 GCF_056400705.1 Paenisporosarcina sp. P5_A11 | reverse complement strand
TGATATTTCTTAAATTGAATTTTAATAAGATGTTTTGAAAATAAAGGCTCTGTTAAACTATCCTGTTGTCTATCGTACATGTACGCTTGCTGCACGCTTCGAATGAGCCAACRAGTATGAAWACCACATACTTGTGGGTCTCATTCTTCACGCTCATGCGCCCTGCTAAGCGCAAATGTACTTGTTTGTTTGTTTGTAATATCAACAGCATTCTTTAACATTTGTTACGAACGATCTACCCTATTAAGAGTGTTTATCATAATACTTCCATAAGATAGTAATTTACCCGTTCAAATGATAAAATAAGAACAAGTATTCGATTATTGAAGGAGGGTCCCATATGACATCCATTCGCTTTTTTCATGTAGCCGACTTGCATCTTGACAGTCCATTTAAAGGAATTACGTCGATGCCAGAGCATCAATTAAAAACTCTTCGGGATAGTACGTTCAATGCTTTCCAAACACTTATTCAATCTGCTGTCCATGAAAAACCGGATTTCATCCTTATCGTAGGAGATATATACGATGGGGAAGACCGTAGCTTACGAGCACAACATAAGTTTCAACAAGGAATGGAAGAATTAAATAATCATCAAATTCCGGTGTTTATTTGTCATGGTAATCATGATCATCTTGGTGGCAAATGGACTCGCTTTCAACTTCCTTCAAATGTACATGTGTTTCAAAAGAAAACAGAACAGGTCCATATTCGTATTCAACAACAAGACGTTTACATAAGTGGGTTTAGCTATAAAGAACGTCATGTTAAAGAGTCTATGATTTCATCTTATTCAGAGGCAAACAATAACGATGCGATTCACATTGGCATGTTGCACGGAAGTTTGGCTGGAGATAAAACACATGACGTCTATGCGCCCTTCACTAAAGACGAACTTATTAGTAAAAATTATGATTACTGGGCGCTTGGTCATATTCATAAACGACAAGTTTTACATATGGAACCACCAATTGTTTATTCAGGCAACATTCAAAGTCGTCATCGGAATGAAAAAGGCCCAAAAGGTTTTTATGACGTTACACTTACAAAAGGAAACGCACAGCTAACATTCATTCCTACATCTGCAATTATTTACGAACAAGTTACATGTTCTTGTAAAGATATCGTCCATGCCAATGAATGGTTCGAAGCTATTGAAGATGTTATTAATCAATTCCGTAACAATTATGGAGCGGGCGTGTTAGAAGTGAAATTAACCGAGGTTGATGCGAATACGTTAGCAATGCTTGACGGTACACCCATGGATGAGTGGCTTTCAATGGTGCGAGAAACCCAAGAAATGAGAGACCCTTTAATTTGGGTGCAGTCAATTTCATTTGAAACTTCAGAAACTTTTGAAATGGAATCGAGTGGACTAACAGAAAATGTGATTTCAGTAATGGATAATTGGAACACAAAAGAATGGAAAGAAATCGTTAGTGATGTTTATCAACACCCTAGGTTGAGTCGATTCATGGAACCATTAACAGAAGAAGACTATAAGACTATTGGAAGAAAAGCCAGTGCATTGTTACAAAAAGAGCTTGTAGTAAAGGAGTGAAAAACCTAATATGCGCATAGACAAGCTTGTGATTTATGGTTTTGGTCAACACGAAGATACTACGATTGAACTTAAAGATGGTATTAATGTATTTTTTGGGTGGAATGAAGCAGGTAAGACAACCATTCAGCAGTTCTTGTTATCGGTACTGTTTGGGTTCCCACTTCGAAATCAAGGGTTACTTAGATACGAACCAAAGGGTGGAGGTAGGCACGGTGGACAAGTGCATATTACTCATACAGAATTCGGAAAAGTTGTTATTGAACGTGTTAAAGGGAAGTCTGCAGGTGACGTAACCGTATACTTTGAGGACGGGACAAGAGGTGAAGAAGAAGCTTTGAAAAAAGTGCTTTATCGCTATGATCGCATTTCGTTCGAGTCGATTTTCTCGTTTTCCATTCATCAATTACAACACTTTGACAAAATGACAGAAGAAGAATTAAGCAGAACACTCCTCGCATCGGGCACTACTGGAGTAGATGCTATTACAAAACTGGAGCAACGTGCGA
>NZ_JBFUKT010000303.1:0-2079 GCF_056400705.1 Paenisporosarcina sp. P5_A11 | reverse complement strand
GTCCATACTTGCGGGTGTGCCAATGAATACCATCGAGCAAGGGCTTGGCAAGCGTCCAATTGCCCGTTGTATGCCAAACACTTCTGCCACTATTGGGATGTCAGCTAGTGCAATAGCTTGGAATGAAAGAATGGAAAGCAATGATAAAACTGAAATCATTGAACTACTGAAGACCATTGGATCAGTAATCGAAGTAGAAGAAGATGAATTACATGTGATTACTGCCTTGTCAGGAAGTGGACCTGCATATGTATATTACTTCGTTGAAGCATTCGAAAAAGCGGCTGTTGCAAGTGGGCTTTCAGCACAAGTAGCAAGAAACCTGCTAGTTCAAACAATCGCTGGATCAGCAGAAATGTTGAAACAATCAAATGAAACTCCTTCCACGCTTCGAAAACAAGTAACCAGTCCAGGCGGGACAACAGAAGCTGGCATTGAAGCTTTACAAAATAGTGGCTTCTCTGACATGCTTGCTCGTTGTTTAAATGAAGCTGAAACACGTTCACGAGAACTCGGAAAGCGTTATATATAGTAAATAGTAATACAATCAAAAAAGGACCGAGAGAAGAGGGCACTGCAAAATGGACTGAAATTCATATTTCTTTCTTGAAAGAGAGAGTTTTATTACGAAAAGAAGACTGATTCTCAAATATCTAAAAAATACAGCCTCTCCTAATCTCAGGAGAGGCTGTATTTTTGATTTAACTTCACGATTCTTTTTATGTTAACAGTTATGGCGGACAAGTGAGACTGAATAATCATGCCAAAAAGACCACAGTATTTTGCTGTAGTCAATCCATGGTATCTTTTCAGTTCAGCATTTTTATGTTCTATAATGCCACGCTTTTTACTTCGTATTTTGTATTCTTCAGTTGCTAAATAGTTCATTTGATTCTGGTGTTCATCTGAAATGATTCGAATTGAATAAGTTTTTGTTTTACTCCCTTTTTTATAACATCCTTCTTTCATTGGACAAGTTTTGCAGATTGAAGTATCGAAAAAGAAGCTGTTAAATTGATTTTGACCAATATCCTTTTTACCTTGTCTTGCTTTACGTATACTCCAGTGTCCTGCTGGACACATTACTTGATCAGTTTCTTTGTCATAACGAAAACAGTCATCTTCTCTGGTGCCGTAAACAGAAGGATTTAAGGGAATTGTAGCTATAATTTCTTCACCATCTAGGTAGTTCAAATTAGCTTTTGAAGAATAAGCTGTATCTGCTAATATTTCGTTTACTTCTAACGCTTGAGCTTTCGTCTGGTTCACCAATTCTTTTAATTGCTTTCCATCATCTCCTGTTCCAGTTGTTACTTTTACTTGTGTAATAATTTCTTCTTCAGTCATGGCGATGTGAGATTTATAACCAAAAAATGAACGAGAGACTGATTTCCATCCAAATCTAGCATCTGGGTCAATTGCAGAGCGAATTCCTTTGTTCGCAAGTAGACGCTCATCTTCAATAATCTGTTTTGCCACTTGTAGCTTTTCTTTAACTGCGCCTTCAGCATCCGGAAGTGCTCTCTCAACGGTCTCTCCTAATAGAGCAAGGTATGAAATCATTATCTTCCCTTTTTCTTCTTCCGATATTTCTTTAGGAAATGTTGGATAGGCAGGTAGTTTGTCGTAAAGATTTTTGTGTTGCTTTCTTACGGTTCTCCGAAGTCTAGAGGCAGCCTTACTAAGAACCTCCAATGGCTTTTTTTTCGCTGCATTTGCGAGAGTATGGGTTGAATCAATAAATAATGCTTTAGAACGGATTAGTCCTTTTTCCTGTGCTTGTTTTACTATTTCAGTTAAAACTTTCTCGATATTCTGAGCACCCAAACGATGCTTTCGGAAACGGCTTAATTGAGATGAATTTGGTAAGGAATCCTCCGGATTCAATCCTAAAAACCACTTGTAAGCCATATTCACCTGTGCTTCTTTAATGATTCGTTCATCAGAAAGATTGGATAACGTCTGAAGAAAAAGCAGGCGGAATAATAACTCAGGTTCATTCGCAGGGCGACCATAGAATTCGCAATATGAACTTTTGACAATGTCATGGACAAAACTAAAATCTATGATTTCGTGGAT
>NZ_JBFUKT010000302.1:0-2095 GCF_056400705.1 Paenisporosarcina sp. P5_A11 | reverse complement strand
ATTCAGATACTGTGGGGTACCATTTACCCGTACACCAATGTCTTTACTTTGGTGATTTATACTGATTCCTGCTATATCTAAAATTTGTTCCTTCTTTAGTTGAGTTGTTATTTGTTTTGATAACATCCGGGTATTCTGGATCAGAACCTCATCCGATTGTTCTTTCTCAGATTTAACAGTTGAAGCAACTACAATTTCTTGATGGTGATGAATCCATATTCCACCTAATAACATACAACCAAGTGTACCCACTAAGGCAACATTTCTTTTCAAGAATCAAAGCTCCCTCATTATTTATTGATATATCACCGGTTCGCATCACAAAAGGTCCGAAGAAATTTTTTCGTTCAGTTATTGTATGCCCATTTCTAAGGGCATATCAATAAAACAAAATGCCCTATCCTGTCTCTTTGTAATATGAAAAAATGCTTTACTCCTTATTGAAGTAAAGCACCCGTTAGTTGAAGAATTATTTTTTTATTGTGAGTAGAGTTTTCTCGGCTATTTCAATGTCATCCATATCAAACATACTAATATTGATTGTTTGGTCTAATTCCTTGTTTCTTTCCTCTGATTCCTCACCAACACAACAAGTATATAATTCACAATAGTCTCCTCGCTCAAGATGACTATCCAGAATTTCAAGTAAAGCTTTCAAATATTGTTGTTCTTTTTTGTAATTGTGAGGTGAATTTTGTTTATCCTCTTTGTATAATGAAAAACCTACCCAGTGTGCAGTAGCTACTTCATAAATATATTTAGTAGTGATGTGTTTACGAACATCTTCTCTATCATATTTACTCGAAAAGTTTTTACCTATAATAATTAAGTCATCGCTTACTTCATCGCTAATCGGAAGCGTGAAATTACAACCTAAATAATTCGTCAAACTCATTTGAATTCATTCTCCTTTTGGTTTACCTTGTTCAACTAACCTGCCCCGTTAGTTGAAGAAACGAATTTATTCACTAACTCTCCCAATCATCTGGAACAAGCAACCATAAACCAGGTATTACACACTTATTACCTTCAATATAATCATTAGGAGTATATTTGAAGGGCTTGTTAAGCATATTTTTTATCCCATCAATTGTTAGGGTATTTAAAGAATAAATTGAGTTCTTATCATATGATTCCAAAATTGTATTTACTTTTCCCCCATCTGCTTCAAAAAAGTCATTCTGCAACTCACTAAACCAACCATCAAAATATATAGAAGTAGGACCTCCCATTCCGTGTGGACATTCATTAGATTCATTATTAGTTGTATTTACATAACACCACCAAGACACATCAGTAATCATTATCCCTAAAGTTGTTATTTCTTTAATAAACTCTTCTAAATTATCCTTCATTACTATACAGTCAATATACCCCTTACCAACTGGTTGTACTTTATACTTTGAAAAAAGCCTTTTAAATTGTGCGACTAATTCTTTCTTATTAGATTCTAAGTAATCAAGATACATCATTATTTATTGTCCTTTCCTTGTTCTAATCTACTTCTCTCCCATAGTTCAGTAAAAAGCTTTAATCCTTCTTGAAGGAAAGCACCCGTTAGTTCAATAAGGAAATAAAGAAATTATTTCTCTTGTACATCAAGGTTTTCATAAAAATCCTCAACGATTGGATGAATATCTGGTTCAGTATAATAGTAATTTTCATTTACTTCTGTCAGTCCGAACTTGAATGTTTGTTCGTCATCTTGGAAAAGAGTAATTGAATAACGCCAACCCTCTCTTTTTTCTTGATTCTCATCTGGTATGAACTTTATATCTTTTATTTCACCTAAGAATTCCTTTATTACCTCATTCTCTGTGACTGTTTTTTTATATCCCGTACTCCCATCTACTATCACTATCTTAGTTACATCATCAAGGTCTTTCTCATAGAATTGGGAAAGTGTTTTTGTTTCTAATCCACATCCCACTAAAGCGAACGCAATAAAAAAAATAAGACCAAATGTCTTTTTCATCTATATTTCCCCCCTAACCACTTAGACTTTAATTTTATTAACAAGGTTTCAAATAATTCCTTGTTCAACTAAACTGCCCCGTTAGTTCAATAAGAAAAAGGGCTGTTTAAATATTAAATA
>NZ_JBFUKT010000301.1:0-2104 GCF_056400705.1 Paenisporosarcina sp. P5_A11 | reverse complement strand
GGAATAACCACAGGAACAGGACCAAAAATTTCTTCTTGTGCTACACGCATCTTGTTATCTACATCATATAAAACTGTAGGTTCGTAGAAATTTCCATCTGGGAGATTCGCTACAACCTTTCCYCCATATGCAAGCTTTGCCCCTTCTGCAAGGCCAATTTGAACATAGTCATCAACAGTTTTTAAATGACCCCGAGACACAAGAGCTCCCATATCTGTTGACTCATCAGTAGGATCTCCTACTTTAATTTTCTTTACAGCAGCCACAAATTTATCTAAGAACAAATCATAAATGCTTTCTTGGACAAGAATTCGTGAACCCGCTAAACAAATTTCACCTTGATTACGATAAATCGCTTCGATAGATCCAGCCACAGCTTCATCCAAATCAGCGTCTTCAAATATAATATTTGCTGATTTGCCTCCAAGCTCTAGTGAGACCGGTATCAAGTTCTCAGCAGCATTTCGCATGACGGTTTTTCCTGTATTGGACTCCCCTACAAATGATATTCTGCGAATTGAGGGATTCGTACACATCTCTGTCCCAACAGTACTTCCAGGTCCTGTTAAAATATTTAATACTCCAGGTGGTAATCCTGCTTCATTTGCAATCTCGCCTAACATAACTGCACTTAACGGAGTATAAGAAGCAGGTTTAACCACAACTGTATTTCCTGCAGCTAAAGCAGCTGAAGCTTTCCAGGTCAACTGCATAAATGGTAAATTCCAAGGAATAATTAAACTCGTGACACCCGCTGGCGAATATTGAACATATGACATATGTCTACTCATATCATAGTGCTCATGTACCATATACTTCGCCATTTCAGCGAAAAAACGGAAGTTGGAAGCAGCGCGAGGAATATCAAATCCACGACTTTCTTTTATTGGCTTGCCTACATCTAATGTTTCGACATATGCAAGTTTATCAACGTTCTTCATAATTAAATCCGCCATTTTACACAATATGCTTGATCTTTCTTCAACAGGCATATTGCTCCAAACACCACTTGCAAATGTTCGCTGAGCAACATCAATTGCCCATTTAGCATCAGCCTTTCCACCATTTGCGACAGTGGCCAACTTTCTATTTGTTGCTGGATTAATCGTGTCGAAGGATTCTCCGGAAAGAGACTCTACATACCTTCCATCAATAAAAAGTTTGGCATCTTGGATAATGATATTTTCAGCTACCACCTCATTAGTCACGAGATTTCCTCCTAATCTTCTATCTCTATAATTATCTCTATTTCAATTGCTGTGTTATTTGGTAATTGAGCCATTCCTACTGCTGAACGCCCGTGTTTTCCTTTGTCACCAAAAACCTTCCCAATTAAATCAGATGCACCATTCATGACTGCTGGATGTTCGGTAAAATCTTCAGTGCAATTGACCATGCCTAGTATTTTTACGAACTGTTTTACCTTACTTAACTCGCCAATCTCATCTTTGACGACTCTTAGTAAGTTGAGCATCGATTGTTGAGCTGCTAAATACCCTTCTTCCGTAGTTAAATCTMTACCTAGTTTTCCATGGTATTCATCTACACCCTGTCCTGCTGTGAATAAAAGGTTTCCGGTTCTTACACAGCTGACATAACTTCCCCAAGTGGGTCGTATTGGAGGAAGTGTTAAACCTAGTTCCATTAATTTTTCTTCAGGAGTGCTCATCGTTTTGCCACTTCTTTTACTTTAATATTTAAAAAATCAAGCGCGTTTTTGCCTAAAATAGCTATTCTTTGTTCTTTAGTTAATTCAAGTGTGTCATCAATTACTTTGCCGGGAGGAATCTCTCGTAATAAAAACGGGTAATCAGATCCCATAACAATTTTTTCATATCCGAAACTATCTATTAAATATTTCAGGGTCAACGGATCATAATTCAATGAATCAAAATAAAAGTTCTTCGCGTAATAACTCGGTGGTTTACTCGTTACTCTTAAATGCGGCCAGACTTTCCACCCTTGATCCAAACGCGGTAAAATGTAAGGAAAAGAACCCCCTCCATGAGCGAAACAAACCTTTAATCGAGGAAACTTCTCCATTACCCCACCACTAACCAAGCTCGCAGCAGCTAAGGCTGTTTCACTTGGCATACCAACGGTG
>NZ_JBFUKT010000300.1:0-2110 GCF_056400705.1 Paenisporosarcina sp. P5_A11 | reverse complement strand
CCTATATCGTTACCTCGTACATTATTCAGTTTTTCATCTGTCAATGTAGCAAGGTTAAGTCCTTTAAATTGGATTTCACCCGTTATTTTGGTGTTGTTATGATCGTGAAGGCCAATTATGGATGTTGCTAAAGTACTTTTTCCGCATCCTGATTCTCCAACAATCGCTAAGATTTCGTTTTTCTTTAAATGAATTGAGACTCCGTCTACTGCATTAAAATATTTATCTTTCACTCTGAAACCAGTATGTAAATTATTAATAGTCAAAAGTTCTTGAGTCGGTTTCAAACAATTACTCCTCTCATGCTTATTCTAAGATGTGGCGAAACACTTATTCTTTTTAAAATTTAAATTTTTCTGTTAATTGGTCTTCTAGTTGTAAATTCTATTACAGAATTATTACAACCGCAACAACTTTTTTGATTTTTTCCTATTTTTACTTTATTTTGAAATGAAGAATATTCTTAACAAGCAGAATTAACAAGGTGATGTTCCCATTATCGTAAAGATAGACAAAAATGTTATTACTTTGCCAATTTCCATTTAATTATAAAGTCTTTCGTGATATTCCAAGTAGATCTGGAGAAGTTGTTGGAATTGGGCAAAAAAAAATCTCCTCATTAAGAGGAGACCTTTACTATATTTTTTTAAATAAAAGTGATGCATTATGACCGCCAAAACCTAGAGAATTACTCATTGCATATTCAATCTCTTGATTGCGCGAAGCATTCGCAACATAATCCAAATCACAAATTGGATCCGGGTTTTCTAAATTCATTGTTGGTGGCAAAATACTTTCTTGTAGAGCTAATGCTGTGAAAATAGCTTCAATTCCACCAGCTGCTCCAAGTAAATGTCCCGTCATAGATTTTGTTGAACTCATTGCAAGTTTATATGCATGTTCGCCAAATACGGTTTTTACTGCCATTGTTTCAAACTGATCATTGTACGGTGTACTTGTACCATGAGCATTAATATAATCTACTTGAGTAGGGTCAATTCCACCATCTGCAAGTGCTTGTTGCATGGCTCTAGCCGCTCCTTCGCCTTCAGGTGCCGGTGCCGTAATATGATGTGCATCACCAGTAGAACCATAGCCAATTATTTCAGCATACATTTTTGCTCCACGAGCCTTCGCATGTTCATACTCTTCCAAAATAACAATACCTGATCCTTCACCAATAACAAAACCATCACGTTTGGCATCAAAAGGACGTGAAGCTGTTTTAATATCTGTGTTAAGCGTAAGTGCAGTGTTGGAACAAAAACCAGCAACAGACATATTCGTGATAGGGGCTTCAGCTCCTCCAGAAATCATCACATCTGCTTCACCACGTTCAATTACCTTAAACGCATCACCTATTGAGTTAGTACCCGAGGCACAAGCGGTTACAGTACAAGAGTTCATCGCTTTAGCACCAAAATGAATGGACACTTGGCCAGCTGCCATATCTGGTATCATCATTGGTACGAAAAATGGACTCACTCGTCGATAGCCACGGTCTAGGAATGTACGGAACTGCGCTTCATACGTTTCCATTCCTCCGATTCCTGATCCAATCCAGACACCTGTACGAAGACCAAGTTCTGGTGTGATTTCTAAATTTGCATCTTTAACAGCCATAATCGAAGCAGCTAATGCAAAATGTGTAAAGCGGTCCATTTTACGCGCTTCTTTACGTTCGATATATGTTTCAATATCAAAATCTTTAACTTCTGCCGCTACTTTAGCAGGGAAATCATCTGGATTCACACGCGTCAAAGGACCAACGCCTGATCTACCTTCTTTAATCCCTTCCCAAGTCGATTCTATATTATTGCCAAGCGGAGTTATTGCTCCAACTCCTGTTATTACAACACGACGCTTTGTCATGATAATTTTCTCCCCTTCATGTGAAACTTAAAAGATTTAGTATATTAAAGTATCCTATGGTAATTCCAAGTTTAGCGTTAGAAAAGAATTATTTTCCCCATTTTAAGCAGATGGCACCCCAAGTTAGTCCGCCACCAAATCCTACAAGGACAACTACATCATCGTTTTTCACTTTTCCTGCTAGTACTTCTTCTTTTAATGCTATCGGAATGGAAGCTGCAGATGTATTACCAAACTG
>NZ_JBFUKT010000299.1:0-2115 GCF_056400705.1 Paenisporosarcina sp. P5_A11 | reverse complement strand
ATGGTGCGCTTTCATTTGCCAATCGGAGTTTAAGCTTAGATGTTCAAACAGAAAATGCACCAATAGCAAGACGACTATATACTCTCATGAAATCCATTTATCCTTATCGGGTAGAATTACTGGTACGAAAAAAGATGCGTTTAAAGAAAAACAATGTATATATTTGTCGAGTACGTGATGGCTCAAAAGCCTTACTGGAAGATTTGAAAATCATTTCAGAAGATTTTCAAATTAATCATACAATCTCACCAGACTTGGTCAAAAAAAATTGTTGTAAGCGCGCCTATTTACGTGGAGCATTTTTAGCAGGTGGTTCAGTTAATAATCCTGAAACATCTGCATATCATCTAGAAATATATTCACTATATAAAGACCATAGTGAAGCATTGGTTGACTTGATGAATGGATTTGGATTAAATGCAAAAACTATTGAACGTAAAAAAGGTTTTGTAACGTATTTAAAAGAAGCAGAAAAAATTTCAGATTTTTTCAGTATAACTGGAGCACACCAGGCATTATTAAAATTTGAAGATGTACGAATCATTCGCGATATGAGAAATAGCGTAAATCGCCTGGTGAACTGTGAGACGGCGAATTTAAATAAAACCATCGGAGCAGCCGTACGCCAAGTGGAAAACATACGATATATTGATAAAGCGATGGGCATTGATCAACTTCCAGAGAAACTTAGAGAAATTGCTCGTTTACGTGTAGAATACCAAGATGTGACATTAAAAGAGCTAGGCGAGATGGTATCTACAGGTACTATCAGTAAATCAGGGATTAACCATCGCTTACGCAAACTTGATGAAATAGCAGATGGTCTTCGCGGTGGCGTAACTTTCGATAAGGTAAATAGATAGTTGTGGGAAAACAATTTTTCCGCTAACATAAAAAACAATACAAAAACGAGAAGAGCATAGGGGGCATGAACGAATGGTGGAAAAACAAGTACAAGTAGGATTAAAATCAGGATTACAAGCAAGACAAGCTGCTCTTTTTGTACAGGAAGCAAATCGTTATCAAGCAGATGTGTATCTACAAAAAGAGACCAAAAAAGTTAATGCGAAAAGTATTATGGGCATTATGAGCTTAGCTATTAGCAAAGGGTCATCAGTTGTTATCAGTGCTGACGGATCGGATGAAGAACAAGCAGTTTCCGGATTAGTCGCAATGGTTGGAAATGAAGAATAAGTAGCAAAAAAGACCTTCGACATTTTTGTCGAAGGTCTTTTTTGTAAATATATGACGCCCTCGGCGAGAATCGAACTCACATCTAAAGCTTCGGAGGCTCACGTGCTATCCATTGCACCACGAGGGCAGGCGACTTTTCTATTATACAAAGAGAAGAGCAACAATACAACTTTACTTTTTTATGCATAATATTTGACCTTCCTTGACCAACTTGTATATGATAAAGTAACAACTGAGAACAACTTACGAAACTCAGGATGTAAGAAAATTAATTTATGTTTGAAGGAGGAAATTTCAGTGAACTTAATTCCTACAGTTATTGAACAAACAAGCCGTGGAGAACGTGCTTATGACATTTACTCTCGTTTACTTAAAGATCGTGTAATTATGCTAGGTAGTGGCATTGATGACAATGTTTCAAACTCCATAGTAGCTCAATTACTTTTCCTAGAAGCAGATGATCCAGAAAAAGACATTTCAATTTACATTAACAGCCCAGGTGGCAGCATTACAGCGGGTATGGCGATTTTTGACACGATGCAATTTATTAAACCTGATGTTCAAACAATCTGTATCGGTATGGCTGCATCAATGGGAGCTTTCTTACTAGCTGCTGGAACAAAAGGGAAACGATATGCATTACCAAACTCTGAAGTCATGATTCACCAACCACTCGGTGGTGCTCAAGGGCAAGCGACTGAAATTGAAATCGCTGCTAAACGTATTTTATTCTTACGTGATAAGTTGAACACTATTTTGGCTGAACGTACAGGTCAACCGGTTGATGTCATTGCGAAAGACACAGATCGTGATAATTTCATGACAGCTGAACGAGCTAAAGAATATGGTTTAGTTGATCATATTATTTCTCGTAGCGACTTGAAAAAATAATAAATTAAGACAGCAGTGACTGTTGAAGTC
>NZ_JBFUKT010000298.1:0-2127 GCF_056400705.1 Paenisporosarcina sp. P5_A11 | reverse complement strand
CATTTCCGCTTTCTTAAATGAAAAWGGTTGCAGTCTGGAATTGAATTTTCAAGAGAGATGAATAAGAAGAATATTTTTCAATCCAATATCGACTCTTTATGAGGGTTCCTTTGAAATTCAAAAAGTGTTTTAATTTGTGACTCTGTATTTCTATCGGTAGAAAGATTAGGTAAATTATTTTCAGAGAAAAATTTTATATCTTTTGTTTCTATTCCAGTAATTGCATTTCCTCCAACTATCTCACATTTAATAAACATTTTATAATAATGATAAGGTTGAGGAGGGTGTGGATGTTTATTCATATCCAAAAAAGCGAGCATTTTCACTGGTTCTACAATATATCCAGATTCTTCTTCTAACTCTTTAATAATATTTTCAGATGGAGACAAACCTACATCRCAAAACCCACCAGGTATAGACCATCTGTCATCAATATTTTCTCTAACCATTAAGATTTTATCATCCCTAAACACTACTCCTCGAACATCTACTTTTGGCGTTTGATAACCTGTCTCATTCGTAAATAAATCCTTGATTTTTTGCAAATCTAATTCAGTGTATTCTTCCATAATTTCAGCACTTATCATTCGTAATTCTTCAAAACGTTCAATATCATAAATATCTTTTGAAAAAGCTAATCCTGCTTGAGACAATGATTGGATCCTTTTTGCCCACTCCAACCATTTATGACTCATTCGGCATACCAGCATTTAGAAAATCAATAAACTCAGATACATGTTTAAACACAGCATTAGGCTCCATTGCAAATTCCAATGATTGATTGTCAGGCAACCAATGTACTTCTATTGTAAACACAGATTGTATTCTATTTTGAATTATTTCTAAACTATAAATATTAAACACATCACTTTCCTTTTGTTTAAGACTCAATTAGCAGAAAAAGTTAAAAATCAATATAAAAAGGTTGAAGTTTATCGTCTATACAACACTCAATTCTTTGTCTGAAATTTTTCCAGGTAACCATTTCTAATGCTTTTTCAATTGGGAAATATCCTACTTCTAGACTCTCAGTACTTGTTGTAAGTTCTCCTCCAAGGTTTACCTAAAAGTAATGTATTACAAATTGATCCACTAACATTTTGAAAAACTCCACAAAATTTCGTTATTTCAATATCTATTCCCGATTCTTCTTTTGTTTCCCTGATTGCAGCATCCATCAATGATTCTCCTTCTTCAACCTGTCCGCCAGGCATTTCCCATCTTCGTCTTGGTCCTTTAATTAATAAAATTTCTTTTTGATCATTTAGTACAATTGTTGCGGCTGAAACAATATATGTTTTGGTGGTGTCATTATCTCAATCTCCATTTTCATATTTGCTTTTATACAAGAAGAACACTAAACAACCTTAAGTCCTTCTCCAACTAATCAGMGTCTCGTGTCTTAGCTACTCAACGATTTTAAAGTAAAGCTAATGATTGCAATAATGTTAAGTAAGTAAACTGCCAAAGAATATAATGAAAATTAATATCCCAGAAGCACATATTGTAAAAACAATAGTAAATACACTTCTTGCCATTTATTTCCGATCCCTTACATCCTTTAATCCAAGAACTCCAAGAAGAAATGAAATCAACGTTACGGCTAAGACAATATTTAATGGATGAATCCCTATGTTTTTAGTAAATACACTTATAAAACTTTCAGATGATATTAAAATAAAAATAAAGGGATACAAAAAAAAGAAAGTATAAATGACGATCTGTTAATATTAACTTTCATACATACCTCTTTCTGAAGTTGATCATATTGAATCAGGATTTTTCTTAAATTCTTGTTTAATTATCCTTTTGAACGAAATCTACCTTTTATTGAGCTCCTTTATGAGTTGAATAGTTTCATCAACATCATGAACTCCTATTATTTCAATCGGGAGGTTAAGTTTTTTTTTCACTTCTTTGGCTTCAGAAAGATTTGCAAGTGGTAGGATTATATGAGGAAGGCCATTTTCATTTGCGGTTTGTATTTTTTCATTTATTGAACCAACTTCTTTTACTTTCCCAGTTTTACTTATGGCACCTGTTACGCCGATTAGCATATCATTTTCAAATTCCCCTTGTTCAGAGAGGCTCGATAATACTAAACCTAAACCTGCACTGCTACCGCTC
>NZ_JBFUKT010000297.1:0-2133 GCF_056400705.1 Paenisporosarcina sp. P5_A11 | reverse complement strand
GAGCTGAAGCAAGCAGTGAATAAGTATATTTATTACTATAACAATGAACGGATAAAAGCAAAATTGACTGGCATGAGCCCGGTTGAATACCGTCTCCATACCAGTCAACTAGCTGCTTAAATATTTCGGTCTAACTTTTAGGGTTCAGTACATTCCTCGGTCCTTTTTTTCGTCTAATTCATTTTTCATTCCTCTATTAAAATCCCAAGTTCTTTCTTGAGTAACAATTCGATAGATATCCATTACGTAATATTATTCAGCTGTAAATGTATAAGTTGACATTGGTTTGATTGCGGTTGTAATAATGGCAGACTCTAATAAATTTATTTGAGATTTAATTAGAGTAGCCATTTTGGCAGGCATATTCTCTACCGTCTTTAGCTCTTCATGGAAATTGGCTAATACTTGTTCAATTTCCCATTTCCCGTCCTGTAACTCAGGTGAGTTTATCGATTTTTCGGCTGTAATATCCCATCCTGCACTTTCAGCAATTTTTCTAATATCCTGTGGTGTAAACAATGTTCGAACATTCGAAAGGCTAGACGTTTTAAAACACTCATATTGTGCTTGTATAAGAACTGATAAAAAGTGAGGGTATTGTTCAACAGATTTAATTCCTGAATCCCACTCTGCAAAACATAACTTGTTCCCCCATCTCCTCAATTTCTTTAGTATGTCATGAAGTTCTTCAGCAGATTTCAAATACCATGAACTATGAGATAATATAATCGAATCAAAATAATTTTCTGGGAATTCGATTGGTGGTGATAATATATCCATGTCAAAATCGATTTTAATTCGATTGCCAATATGAGATTTCTTTAAATAGTTAATTGATTCACCTAATGTTAATGGACTTCCATAATCAGGTGAAGCAATATCAATCCCATGAACAAAGCCTTTTTCTCCAACCAAAAAGGCCAAAACCGCGGTAGTGTCTCCTTGTCCGCAGCCAATTTCTAACACCTTGAACCCTTTCTTAATACCCCAGAAGTCAGCAAGTTTTAATCTGTGTTCAGTCTGTACTCTTTGTATATTGATATCGCCTGAACTTGTCGGCATACAGTCTACAACTTCATCTATAATATTTGCACTCATTATGTCAATCCTCACAATTCTTACATCCGATGATAAAATTTATTGAAAATATTAATTGTTCAATGGGTTATTATTTTTATCATAATAGGTTAATACAGCTGGGAAAGTTTGTTTAAATTGACTTGGGATTTTTTTGTATTTAACAAACACTTCATCTTCCGAGACATCAGAAGTAAAACTGAATTCTTCATGGATCAGTTCAACCGAGATATGATCAATCTTATGGTTACTGTATTTACCGAATAATATCCCGTACATACCCCTATGTTTTTTCTTCATAAGAAATACCATTTGTACCGTGTTCTGAATGCTCCATTTTAAACTTCCCATTTAACCGTTTAATCAAATGAGCATAACCTAAATCATCATTATCCAATTGGAATAAAGCGATATTCGATTTAGAACCATCTAATTGCACAACTTCGATTAATTTCGAATTAATCTCATCGCGATCTCCTCTATTTAACCAGTCGTTTAATCCAGTTTGGATGGATTGTTCATCGGTTTTAAATCCTATTGATTAAAATAAAACATGACATTCGCAAAAGTTTGCATTAGTACTATTATGAAAATAACTTACCTTTTTTGCTCATCATTTATCCTCCATACGTCACCTGACTAGTACTATCCCAACACATTTCTCATCATTTATTTAATTTCGGTAGGATAACAGCTTTTATTATGTGAAGCTGGTAATTTCTTATCTTATCTATAAGTTCGATTTTTTTACTGATTGTTCCTCCTTGTTAAATGAAATTTATATCAAGAACTTAGTGTTCAGTTGCCAAACCAGTATGTTTCAAGAGGAAAAAATTTCATCTTCGTATCAATAGAAATTCTGCTTTTGATAGATCCATGTGCTTTCTTTACAATAATGTGTGATGAATCAAATCTTAGTTACATAGACATATAGAGGCAACTTGTAGAATAAGGAGGGTATATTGTGCACGAGCATAATATTTTGGGAATACAATGGAATCAAGGCAATGTACATGAATATTTTGGGAATACAATGGAATCAAGGCAATGTACATG
>NZ_JBFUKT010000296.1:0-2188 GCF_056400705.1 Paenisporosarcina sp. P5_A11 | reverse complement strand
GGACAGTTCATTGTTCTCGGAAATAGTTATTTTAATTACTGGTTCTGGTTTAATAGAAGGATAATAAACTTGAACTCCTTAATAATTTTTTCCCTTTATATAATCGGATACAATACCATTAATCTGCAACATAGTAAAGCACCCGTTAGTTCAACAAAAAGGGGTACAGCCCCCCTCTTATTAACTTAATATGTACACCAAAATACACTTTCAGCTATCGGTTCACTGGCCGATACCTTTATGAAATTTAACAAAAAGTCCGTTTCGCTCGCTCCAACATATTCATCTTTATCTACATTATAATATTGAACCACCTCAACCTTATAAAAGCTGTCGAAGACGTTCTTCAAAAGCATTTTGGCAAATCGATAGCTAATACGGGCGTTTATGTTCTCGATCCATTTACAGGAACCGAAAGACCTGTAAACAAGATACGCAGCGCAGATTTTGCAAAATATTTTGCACAGGGTGAAAATCCATTTCATTACTGATGATAGACATCGATTATTTCAAATTATACAACGATGCATATGGACATCAACAAGGTGACTATTGCTTACAACAAGTTGCACATTCATTGCAACTAGAATTAGAGGAATCTGGTTATTTTGTTGCCAGATACGGAGGAGAAGAGTTTTCAGTGATTCAACGTGATTGTGATAAAAAAAGCACGTTCCAAGTAGCAAAAACGCTTCGGAAGAACATTGAATCACTCAAAATCCCGCACTCTCATTCATCCATTGGCCCCTTCCTTACCATCAGTATCGGGATGTCCATCTTCTATCCTACTTGTGGTGCATCCATTCATGATTTAATGAAATACGCCGATAAAGCAATTTATGATACAAAGAGAAATGGACAAAATACGATACATATCAACTAATTATATTAAAAATGCAAAAGACCTTCTCGGGACACTTTGAGAAGGTCTTTTTAGTTGGGAATTTTCAGGTTAAGCGTTGTAAGAAAGGCAGCATCCGAGTTTTCGAAAAGTGAAGTCCTATGAAAAGCTGTACGATATAGATAAAAGACATTGCTTATTTTTCAACCTTGAGATTATGTTTTCGTTCATATAGCCTTTCTTTGTAAAACTGATATAGCCAAATGCTAATTATTAACCAAAAACCTCCAACAAAATATCCACCAATCACATCACTCGGATAATGAACGCCTAAATAAACTCGACTAATACCAATTGCTAAAATCATCAGAACGCTTAAAATTACTACAATAGTTCGTCCCCATTTGGTGGGAATATGTCGCCACAGAATAAATGAGAGGATACCATAGATAGCTATTGCATTCGTGGAATGTCCACTAGGAAAACTATACCCCGTAATTTCAATGAGTCGATGCAGGTCTGGACGTGCTCTATGAAAAATAAGTTTTAACGTGATAAAAAGGATATTCGCGCCTACAACCACGCCTAAAAATAAAAGTAATTCTGATCTGAGTTTAAACACAAAATAGAAAATTAACATGATTACAACCGCCAACACTATGATGGCTGTAATAGACCCAAGGAAAGTGAAAAACCTCATGATTGTCGTCAAAAAAGGGGTCTCTAATCCTTGAATTGAGTTGATGACTATATCATCAAATTTAATCACTTTTTGACCATGAACCAAAATAGCCATTACCCCAAAACCGAGAAAGGAAAATAAGCCGATGATTAAAAAGATCGAAAGTTTAATTTTTTTATCCATGCATGAATCACACCATTTCGAAATAATAGTAAAAATATCCTACTACACTCTTCAATATGGAAGAGTTTTTTTGGTATTTACCGGGAATAAAATCATTACAATTTGAATCATTTTGGATTGGGAAAAGTAAGTGTAACCGATGTTCCTTTTCCTACCTCACTTTCAATTCTCATACTTCCCATGTATGTATCCATGATTTTTTGAGCAATGGAAAGTCCAATCCCGTAACCACCTTTTTTACGATTTCGTGATTTTTCAACGCGATAAAATCGGTTCGTGACAAATGGGATTTCTTCTTTAGATATTCCTATTCCAAAATCTTGCACAATTATCTCAGTTTCGAGATCTTTTGACTGATAGTGAATTACAAGCTTACTTTTGAAGTCAGAGTATTTAATCGCATTATCGATTAATATGGTAACGACTTGTTCTAAATGGCTTTCTGTCATCGCAATCGGTGCTTTATCTGCTAAGAATAGATT
>NZ_JBFUKT010000295.1:0-2194 GCF_056400705.1 Paenisporosarcina sp. P5_A11 | reverse complement strand
CTATTCATACGATGAATCGACTAAAGGCGTAGTTTTAACTGAAGCTGGTATTGAAAGAGTTGAAAAAGCGTTTGGCATTGATAATTTATTCGACTTGACACATGTCCGTTTAAATCACGCAATCAACCAATCATTAAAAGCACATGCGAGTATGCATAATGATGTGGACTATGTGGTTCAAGATGGGGATGTTGTGATTGTTGACTCCTTCACTGGTCGGTTAATGAAAGGTCGTCGCTACTCAGATGGACTTCATCAAGCCATTGAAGCAAAAGAGGGTCTTGAGATTCAAAATGAATCTATGACCATGGCTACTATCACGTTCCAAAATTACTTCAGAATGTACGAAAAACTTTCGGGTATGACGGGTACTGCAAAAACGGAAGAAGAAGAATTCCGAAACATTTACAATATGAATGTTATCAGCATTCCAACAAACCGTGTAATTGGTCGGGATGATCGTGCAGACTTAATCTATGCTTCCATGGAAGGGAAATATAAAGCAGTTGCAGCTGATATTGCTGAGCGAAACAAAGCAGGTCAACCTGTTCTTGTAGGAACTGTTGCGATTGAAACTTCCGAAATCATTTCAAACTTATTAAAAAAACACGGTATTCAACATAATGTTTTAAATGCTAAAAATCATGAACACGAAGCCGAAATTATCTCGACTGCCGGTCACAAAGGTTCAGTTACTATTGCGACGAACATGGCTGGTCGTGGTACTGACATTAAACTTGGCGAAGGTGTTGTTGAAGTTGGCGGTTTAGCCGTTATTGGTACTGAACGTCATGAATCACGCCGTATTGATAATCAGCTTCGAGGTCGTTCTGGACGTCAAGGGGATCCAGGTATCACGCAATTCTACTTATCAATGGAAGATGATTTAATGCGTCGTTTTGGTTCTGATAATATGCGTGCCATGATGGCTCGTCTTGGAATGGACGATACTCAACCAATTCAATCTAAAATGGTTACAAAAGCAGTTGAATCTGCTCAAAAACGTGTGGAAGGTAATAACTTCGATGCACGTAAACGTTTGTTGCAATACGATGATGTTTTACGTCAACAACGTGAAATTATTTATAAAGAACGTTTAGAAGTATTAGAGACAGACAATATGCGTGGTCTTGTAGAAACGATGATAAATGATGTAATTGAACGCACAGTTACTTCACACACATCATCCGATAAACAAGCTGAGTGGAACTATAAAGGACTTGAAGATACGATTCATGCGAATTTATTATCCGAAGGTGCGGTATCACGAGATCAATTAGAAGGTAAATCGTCTGAAGAAATAACTGAATATGTTAAGACACTAGTATACAAACACTATGATGAAAAAGAAGAAGAAATGTCTTCAGAACGTATGCGAGAATTTGAAAAAGTTGTGTTACTACGTTCTATTGACTCGAAATGGATTGACCATATCGATGCAATGGACCAATTACGACAAGGAATTCACTTACGTGCATATGGACAAATTGATCCACTTCGCGAATATCAAAACGAAGGATTTGCTATGTTTGAAACAATGGTCGAATCTGTCCAAGAAGATGTAGCGAAATATGCAATGAAGGCAGAAATACGCAACAACCTTCAACGTGAAGAAGTTGCAAAAGGTCAAGCTGTTAACCCGAAAGAAGAGGGTGGGCCTGTTAAGAAAAAACCAGTACGAGCAGAGGCTTCAGTTGGACGAAATGAAATATGTCCATGTGGCAGTGGTAAGAAATTCAAAAATTGCCACGGTGCTGTTGAATAACGGAGGAATTTAGCAATGATGGAATTATCAGATGTACGTAATGAATTAGATAGAACCGCTTCAAAATTACTCGACTTTAGGGGGTCTCTTTGACTTAGAAAACAAAGAGGCACGAATTGCAGAATTAGATGAAAATATGTCGTATCCCGATTTTTGGAATGATCAAGATGCTGCTCAAGTTGTAATAAGTGAAGCTAATGGCTTGAAAGAAATTGTCAATGAATATCAAGAGTTAGTCGACACACAAGAAAATTTAGAAATGACGTTGGAATTGTTACGTGAAGAACCAGACGAAGAATTGCACGAAGAGCTCAGCAAAGAAATGAAGGAWTTCACTTCAAAATTGGGTGACTTCGAATTGCAGTTATTACTGAGTGAACCATATGACAAAAACAATGCCATTTTGGAACTACACCCTGGAGCTGGTGG
>NZ_JBFUKT010000294.1:0-2212 GCF_056400705.1 Paenisporosarcina sp. P5_A11 | reverse complement strand
GTCTGTGAGTGGTCCGAAATCTCATTTGAATAGTCCACAAACTCGTACCGAATGGTCACAAACCACCTACATAGAAAAAGAGAGCGCCAGGAGGCACTCTCTAAATCATTACTTATTTAGACTTTTTAAATTGTTCCATTTTAAGTTCTAAATCATCCATCATCGCGATTAAGCGATCAATATCTTCAAGTTTAGTCGTTTCTGGTTCAATTGAATCTAATACTTCTAAGAAAATGTGAAGACGTTCTTTTAAGTATGTAACTTGTTGGTCATTGTCCGATATAGACTTGCCCATGTGAGACACCTCGCTTTACCAATCCATCGTAGCCCATTTCCCATCATTTTTCAACTTTGAGTAGGACTTTAGAAATATTTTAATATTAATTGTATTTTGAATATTTACAAAAATCAATTAACGTGTTAAAGTAAACTTACTTCAACAGGAGAGGGGAGGCCGTAGTGAATAGTCGAAACCAATCAACCATTTAGAAGGAGGGGGTTCGAATATTTCACCGGCAAAACAGCCGTGAATCGATATATGGATACTCAATTAGATATTAGTGATATTTAGAAGGCTCAGCCAATTATCTGTTCGCAGATCATCGACTGAGCCTTTGACATTGTCTAAAGAATTTCAAAAGTTTCTATGACTTCCATCGATTGATCAACAGAACGAACCATTGAACAATTTTTCTTCGTAAGAGTCATCGCGCGTTCCATTTTAGTTGAATTGAGATTTGATCCTTTAAGTTTAAAATGGATATGAACTTTTTCAAGTCGACTCGCTTCCTCAGGATTTCGAATAACTTCTAACACATCGATTTCCATTTCCTCAACTGGCATACGCATTTTCTCGCAGACTTTTCGCAGGACACCTCCACTACAGCCAACTAGAGACGAAACCAGTAGTTGATAAGGTCTAAACCCTTTTGTTTCGTCACTCGAAATCGTTAACGTGCCAAAATCCAAAGCTGATTCAAAACCATTTTCAGTCATAATATATTTCAACGTTTGTCCCTCCTATATGGTAGAATTGTACCGAAACTTGGTTGAAATGAATATGATTTCAACTTGTCTGTAGGAGGACCACCATGAATCAATTTACAGCTGTAGAGAAAAGAAGATTTTGGATTTTAGTAGCTATTGTGTCCATCTCAGGTTTCTCACAAGGAATGTTGTTGCCACTTATTTCAATTATTTTCGAACAAGACGGGCTTTCTTCTTCATTGAATGGATTGAATGCAACGGGATTATATATCGGGACACTTCTTATATCACCGTTTATGGAACAGCCTCTACGGAGATTTGGTTATAAACCAATCATCATTGTCGGAGGTCTTTTGGTCTTTATTTCGTTATTATTATTCCCATTATGGAAAAGCGTTGTTTTTTGGTTCATTTTGCGATTATTTATTGGAATTGGGGACCACGCACTTCATTTTTCTACACAAACTTGGATTACAAGTTTTTCACCTAAAGAACGATTAGGGCGTAATATTGCCTTGTACGGCTTGTCTTTTGGGATTGGATTTGCAGCAGGTCCGTTGTTTTTGCCACTCGTATCCATCTATGAAGGACTACCCTTTATTGTTTCAGGGATTTTATGTTTAGCTGCATGGTCGTTGGTGTTTTTAATTGATAATGATTTTCCGGGACATATGCATGAGACATCGACGATGCGAGGGACGTGGGCACGTTTTGGTGCAACTATAGGGTTTGCGTGGGTAGCTTTTATTCCTCCGTTTAGTTACGGTTTTTTGGAGTCCAGTTTACATGCCATTTTCCCGGTTTATGCACTACGAAATGATTTCAATCTATCAATGGTGTCGATTATTTTAGCGGCATTTTCAACTGGAGGGATTTTGTCGCAGTTACCTTTAGGTGCCTTAAGTGATCGAATCGGAAGAAGAAAAGTCGTGCTTTCTGCACTATTTGGCGGAGCGTTTTCTTTTAGTTTTGCCGCGTTGCTAGAGCATAATATGTGGACACTTGTTTTTGCATTTCTTCTAGCAGGTTTGTTTGTCGGTTCAACGTTTTCACTTGGGATTTCGTATATGACAGATTTGACTCCTAAAGCATTATTGCCAACAGGAAATTTATTATGTGGAATTTTCTTTAGTATTGGAAGTTTAACAGGACCATTTATGGGCGGAGTCTTTTTACAATTTTTTGAGGGTTTTAGTTTTTTATGGCTCGTCTCGTTATTTTTGTT
>NZ_JBFUKT010000293.1:0-2212 GCF_056400705.1 Paenisporosarcina sp. P5_A11 | reverse complement strand
GCATTGCTCATGAGTTTTTTTCTCTAAGTATGGCTTGTCGTGCTAATTGATCAGCAGTCAGATTAGTTTTAGAAGGTATCCATTTAATAAAGAAAAAATCAAATGTATCAGCAATCTCTAATGCTTGATCTAGCCATTCTTTATATACTGGGCTTTTAACGAAACGTTTTTCTACGGCAGTAACCACAACTTGTGAATCTGACCTCAGAGATATAAACTCTTTGGAAAGTTTTTGTGCTTCTTCAAGGCCTCGTAATAAAGCAATAAATTCAGTCGTATGATTATCATAAATACCAACATACTTTGAAAACCTTAGCTGATGACCTTCGCCTTTGATGAAAATACCCACACCACTTGGTCCTGGATTTCCAGCGCTCGCTCCATCAATATACACTTCAAGCATACATTCAACTCCTTATTTTTCATCCACTGGTGTAATACGTTTTGCCATATATCCAAATGGAGTACCAACAATTGACACAAGGAATTTCAATACATAAGTCGAAATAAATATACTAATCCAAACATCTGTAGGATATATACCAATAAATGCAATGGATGTAAATATGAGCGTATCCAATAACTGACTTAGCATGGTTGAACCATTATTCCGAATCCAAAACGCAGCGTCTGAAGGGAATAATTTTCGTAGGAAACTAAATATAATTACATCCGTATATTGACTTATGATATATGCAATCATACTACCAAGTGCGATTCGAGGTATCAATCCGAAAATCGTCCCTAATGATTGTTGAGCAAAATCATCGGGGGCTGGTTCAAACAGCAGAACAACTTGCATAATCACCATCATCATAATTAAAGAAGCGAATCCTAACCATACCGCTTTTTTCGCTTCTTTTTGTCCGTATTTCTCATTTAAAATATCGGTAACCAAGAATATACTTCCGTATACAGCATTACCAAGTGTAGCAGTCAATCCGAATATCTCGATGAGTTTGACTACTTGAATGTTTGCTAATACTGTTGCGAATCCAACCCACACAAACAATCCTGTTCTTCCAAAAAATTTGTACATGATTAATACGAATATCATGTTCAAAATTGCAAATCCTATTCCAAGCACTTCATTAAACATATAAATCCTCCTGTAGTTTTTGATAACCTGGGAGCTATCGAACCGCGAAAAAAATCTGTTTATTTCCAACTCGACAATTATAATGGCAGTTGCAAGTAAAAGCAACGTGGGTGTAAGATAAACCTATGTTTTTAAGAGGTTTTCAAGATAAAACATACCAAAATAGGCTAGTAAGTCTATAATGAAAGGATGAAGCAATTGAATAAACTTACAGTTATCAGTGAAATCGATGATTTGCTTGAGGCTTATTGCGATGGTTGCTTCATTAAAAGAGAACTAAAAATAAACGCTGGCAAAACAATGGCACATCGCTTTTGTATTAATAGTTGTACCGTCGGGGATCAGTTGCAATTTTTAGGTCAAGAGCTGAATAAAGTAAAAACAAAATAACAAAAACATATAAAAACCCACCAATCGAAAGATCGGTGGGTCATCTTATGATTTAATTATTAATACATTTGCAGCTTGTGGACCACGGGTTCCTTCGATGATTTCAAAGGACACGTCTTGACCTTCCTCTAACGTTCTGAACCCTTCAGCTTGGATTCCAGTAAAATGGACGAACACATCGTCACCATCATTATAATCGATAAATCCATATCCTTTTTCGGTGTTAAACCATTTTACTTTGCCATGATGCATGAACGTTCCTCCTCATAGGGGTAGAGTGAAATGTCAGTTTTTTGATCCGTAACACACAAAATATTCTGCGAATGGATGACAATACTATACATGAATTGTCGAACATAGTCAACGATATGTCGAATCGTTCTATTGCGAATAGAGCGTAATCTATGCAATGATACAATTAGTGAATTTAGTCGCTCGGTTAGGAAGTGAAATTGTTTTGAATGCTATTGAAAAATGTGAACGCTTAGTAAAGGACATTTATAGTCAATTTGATGCTAGTCATGACTTTCAGCATATAGAACGTGTCAGACATAACGCATTAGTGATTAGTAAAGAAGAAGGATTAGTCCGTCATGATATTATTGAACTCGCCGTATTACTGCATGATGTCAGTGATGTGAAATATAGTGGCAATGAAGGTAAAGCAAAAGAGACAGCTATATTAGATCAACTGCAGTTAACTCCATCTGATAGACAATGGAT
>NZ_JBFUKT010000292.1:0-2224 GCF_056400705.1 Paenisporosarcina sp. P5_A11 | reverse complement strand
GTCTAAAATCATTTATTACTTTTTCAATCACAAGTTTCGGCTCAATTTGTGTAATGTTTGAATCATTCGTTGTTTCAGAATCAAGCCTTGAAAGGTCTAACAATTCTTTGACTAACTTATTCATTCTTTCAACTTCTCGTAATGAGGAAGTTAATGATTTATTGAGAACTTCAGTATTATTCTTCCCCCACCGATTCAACATCATAAGGTTTCCCTGTAATACAGATAGTGGTGTTCTCAGTTCGTGAGAAGCATCCTCCACAAATTGTCTCTGTTGATTGAAAGACTCTTCTAATTGGTCCATTAGCTCATTAAAATGAACTGCAAGTTGGGCAATTTCATCTTGATTTTGATGAACCATTACCCTCTCTTCCAATCCATATTTCTTTATCCTCGTTAAGGTATATGAAATATCCTGAATGGGTTTTAAAAATTGTTTTGACAGGAATAACGCACCTAATAAACTTAAAAAAATGGCGCCAATGCCTGTTAAAAACATCATCATTCCAAATTGTTCTAACAAACCATCAAAAATTTCTAGATTTTTCACGATTTCGATTGTCCCAACAAAATTCGTTCCTACTAGAGGTTTTCTGAAAACGAGGAGCCTATCATCACCAATCTTTTGTAATTCAATCTGTTCATTTTGAACAGTTTTTTCGGTTACGGTTAATTCCTCCTCTTGACTTACTGCAACAACGCTTCTACCATATCGATCATATATTCGTATCGTTTCTGATTTTTCATTGATAGATTCTAAAAAAGATTCACTCTCTTTAATCGTACTTATCGATAAGTTTTGATTATCTTGCTCCGAGAAATACTCTTGAGTAGCATCCATCTTTCTCTCAATCGATTGCTCTTCGTATCGAACCATCCAACTATTCATCACGAAGTACTGCAATAAATTATAAGATAGAAATAAACCCATCATTAAGAGAGTCGACCATAAAACAAGTTTCCATTTGAGTTTTAACTTCGTCTTGAACTTCATTATTTCATCACATACCCTACCCCGCGAACGGATTGGATGTAGTTTTCATCTTCGATACTAATTTTGTTACGTAAGTACCTAACATATACATCAACCACATTCGTTTCAATAAATGTCTCATATCCCCAAATTTTTTCTAAAATGATTTCACGTGTTAAAACTCGATTGACATTTTGCATAAACATCAAGAGAAGTTCATACTCCCTTTTTGTCAATGTAACCTCTTTGCTTCTATTCTTTACAGTTCGAGAGATGGTGTCGACTTCAATCTCCTTGAACTTTAAATGTTTGGCGATGCTTTCTTCATGCTTCTCCTGTCTCCGAAAAATCACACGCATTCTGGCCAAGAGTTCTTCAATAGAAAAAGGCTTTGAAACGTAATCATCTGCACCCACATCTAAACCCATGACTCTGTCCATAACGCTATCTCTGGCAGTTAACATAATGACCGGTGTATCTTTTACCACTCTTAACCTACGGCATATTTCAATTCCATTTAAATGTGGAAGCATTAGGTCGAGTAAAATTAAATCAAACTCTTGATTCATCGCTGCGTCTAGGCCTTCTCTCCCATCATCGACAACTTTGACATCAAAACCTTCATGTTTGAGTTCTAACTCTAAAAATTCAGAGATACTTTCTTCGTCTTCAATTAACAATATTTTCTTCAATATGAACCCTCCAAGAAATCAGGTTATGTCTATGTAATCGAACAACAGTAAGCCTTACAATTTTGTTCGATATCAATCTATTTTCACTTACCACTTAACTTCTCCATTTGAAGGCTTAAATAACCAATTAACTTGCAAATGGTCGTGGTCTCATCTGCCCATTTATTCCTAAAAGACCATAATCATCATCTTTTTTATATGCTAATTTAAGTGGTTCATCGCAACTAACCGGTTTCGTGCTCCTTTGTAAATCCTTTTGTTTAATCACAACGCCCCTCTTATTTCTAAATCGTACCTGAATAAAATAAAATCACTAATAACAATTGGCAAGAAAAAAAGGAATAGATGAAATAAACTCATCTATTCCTTTGAACTATTTATCGATTTATTTTTGATGTTAGTCATTCTCGACTTCATCATCATTATCTTCTTCTTCGTCAGCAACTTTAATGATTTTGCCTGAAGACGCATCTACTTTGACACCCTTGATAATCCCTGCAKACTTTTTAACTTCAACGTCATACACAACGACGCCATCTTCGTCTTCTAGTTCAGAATC